>DAOORH010000395.1:0-3560 GCA_035389145.1 Cellvibrio sp. | reverse complement strand
ATTTATTTAGCAAACGAGCGGCCAAATAGCCGGCGTTAAAGGTATCCCGCGCGCCGGTTGTATCAATTACATTGGCGACTGGTGGTACAGGAATATGAACTTGCGAGTTGGCAGTAATAATCACTGCATCTTCTGCGCCGCGTTTTAAAATAAGTTCGCGCAAGTTGCAGTGTTTGTAACGCGCTTTGGTGCCCTCGATGGTGTCATCGCCCCAAAGCAAAAGTTCGTCGTCGAGTGTAAGTAGCGCAATGTCCGTGTGCTGCATAATTTGCAGCATTGCATCTTGCGCTTCTTGTTTGTCGCGCCACAAGCGTGGGCGATAATTGCTATCGAAAGCGATGGTAACGCCGGCGGTGCGCAATTTTTCTAAAGTGATTAATAAGTTTTTACGGGATTGTTCGCCAATAATTGCGAGTGTAATACCGCTCAAGTAAACGCAATCACATTCCTTCAGTTTTAGAAAAAGCGCTTCGCTATTTTCGGGTGTAGAGAATAATTCGCGTGCAGGTGCCTCTTTGCGCCAGTAAGAAAATTCACGCTCGCCGTCGGGTGTGTTGCTAATGATATATAGGCCGGGTGAGCGCCCAGCAATACATTCAATCATGCCGGTGCCAATCTTCTCGCTGTTCATGCGTTGCATGATTTTCTTTGAATAGGAGTCTTCTCCCAGCTTGGTGACATAATCGGTTTGCAAGCCTAGGCGGGACATATACACCGAGGTGTTGTACGTATCGCCAGCGAAGCTCAGTGCCATAAGGTCACGGTCTTTTGTTTCTGGTGCGTCTATTGGGAAGGGAGCAAGCTCCACCATGACTTCGCCAATCGCTGCTATATGAGCCATATAAATTTCCGGTTGAAATATCAGTTTGTAAAATGCGTTGATTCGCTAGTGAGATATGATCAAAATATATCACTGAAAAAATTGAATGCCCAGAAATATTTTATTTATTAAAAGCTAATCAAATTAAAACTTTTGTTAACACATATTTGGAAAATATTATGAATCGATTGAGCCAGGCTCATATTAAATCTTTGCCTGCAGACGTTGTTCTGCCAACTTATGATCGCGCTAAGTTGCGTGCAGGCATAGTGCATTTGGGTATAGGTGCATTTCACCGTGCGCACCAAGCTTTTTATACTGAGGCAGTGCTAAATAAGTTTGGTGGCGATTGGGGGATTATTGGCTGTAGTTTACGATCAGCGAGTGTGCGCGATCAGTTGGCACCGCAAGATGGTTTATATACTTTGGTTGAGCGATCTGGCGAAGGCGAAAAATTACAATTAATTGGTGCAGTTTTGAAAAATTTGGTAGGGCCAGAAAATCCTGCCGAATTAGTTGGGGAAATGGCGCAGCCTAACATTAAAATCGTTTCTATGACGGTGACTGAAAAAGGTTATTGCCATGACCCGGCCACCGGAAATTTGAATTTTCAGCATCCTGATATTCAGCACGATTTAAAAAATTTGGACCAACCAAAATCTGCTATTGGTTTTTTGGTGGCCGCACTCAATGCGCGCTTTAAAGCGGGTGTAAAAAGTTTTACGGTGCTAAGTTGCGATAACTTGCCGAACAATGGCGAAGTACTTGAGAAAGTTGTCGTGCAATTTGCTGAGGTTGTTTCTGAAGAATTGGCGGGCTGGATTCGTACTAACACTTGTTTCCCCTCTACCATGATTGATCGTATTGTGCCCGCCACCACAGATCAAGATCGTCAGGATATTGAAGCGCGTATCGGTCTGCGCGATGAAGGCTTGGTTGTTGCAGAACCTTTCTCGCAGTGGGTGATTGAAGATAAGTTTTCTGATGGCCGCCCTCAGTGGGAAAAAGTAGGTGCGCTTTTGGTTGATGATGTGCGCGTATTTGAAAAAATTAAATTACGCTTATTGAATGGTGCTCATTCAACCATGGCCTATACCGGTTATTTATCAGGTTTTGATTATATTAGTGAGGTCATGAATGAAACAGCATTTGTGAATATGGTTAAGCTTTATATGGCGCGTGAAGCGGGTGAAACCTTAAGTGCTCCGACAGGTTTTGATATCGAGGCCTACAAACAACAATTACGTGACCGCTTTTCCAACAAAGCACTGAAACACCGCACGTGGCAAATTGCTATGGATGGCTCGCAAAAACTGCCGCAGCGTTTGTTAGAAAGTTTGCGGGTACAGCTAAGGGCTAATGGTCATATAGATATTCTTTGCTTGGGTGTTGCAGCCTGGATTCGCTACGTATCTGGTGTGGATGAAAAAGGTAATGCCATTGAAGTGTCTGATCCTTTGGCAGTTGAACTGCGTGCGCTTTGTGATGTGAATAAAGGTAATCCGGCTGCCACAGTGCGAGCCATAGTAGGAGTTCAAAAAGTCTTTGGTTCGGATTTAATTAACGAAGAAAAATTCATTGCAACCACTATAGGTTGGTTGGAAAAGTTTTATGCGCAGGGCGTGTTAAAAACGATTCAGCAAGGATTTAAATCGGTTTAAATTTTCCCTTCTTCGTCATGCCCGCGCAGGCGGGTATCCAGCTCTTGATTTTAATTTGTTAGCGTCTGGATCCTCGCCTTCGCGAGGATGACGATTCCCTGTTCAATATAAAAATACGGGAGTCATCATGAAAAAGCTTGCCATTATTTTAACCTTCGCTGCTCTGCAAATGTCATGTTCAAGTATTAGTGATTCTCGCTTTGATGCCGTCGTCAAAAAAAACTGTGACAACACGCAACAATGTTTTGAAAAAATACAAGCTGCAATTGATGCTGCCCCGCAATATAACCCAAAGCCTTATCGCATTTATATTGCGCCCGGCGTGTACACTGAAAAAATAACTCTTGCGAAAAATAACGTGCAATTGCTTGGTGCGAGCCAGCAAAAAACGCGCATTAGCTATGGTGATTACGCTGGCAAGTTAGATGCTGAAGGAAAGGGCTTGGGCACACCCAGAACCTACACTCTGTTGGTTAAGGCCAATGACATTCGCATTGAAAATTTAACCATCGAAAATAGTTTTGATTTTTTAGCGAATGATGCTTTAGCGGCCGACGATCCTAAAAAATTATCTGGCACTCAAGCGGTCGCATTGTTTATTGATGCGCCTAGCGACAGAGTTCTGGTGCGCAAAGTGTCGCTCTTGGGTTATCAAGATACTCTATTCGTCAATTCGGGTCGCAGCTGGTTTGATAAAGCATTTATCGCGGGCAATGTCGATTATATTTTTGGTAATGGTACTGCGCTCTTTACCCAATCCGAAATTAAAACCTTGGGGCGCGGTAAGGCAACTATGCCCAATGGCTTTGTAACTGCTCCCTCAACACAAATTACAAATGAATTTGGTTTCACATTTATTAATTGTCGTTTAACGCGCGATAGATCTGTGCCCGATAATTCAACTCCCCTTGGTCGCCCGTGGCACCCAACTACCACCTTTGCCGATGGTCGGTATGCTGACCCTAATGCAATTGGTAAATCAGTTTTTATTAATACGTGGATGGATGGGCATATTACGCAGGATGGTTGGTATTCTATGGGCGGTACCGCCAAAGACGGCACTAAGAAAAGCTTTCTGC
>DAOORH010000394.1:0-3577 GCA_035389145.1 Cellvibrio sp. | reverse complement strand
TGAGCAAATTATTGATCCTTTGTACTGTAGATAACAACCTTCCAACAGTACAAAGGATCAATAATTTGCTCAACCAAGATATCAGCCTCTTATTTAAAGATACCAGTCAGCAAGATAAATTAAGTAATCATCTGACGACTTATCGAAATCTTATTCAACAGTTTATAGATGTTACCGACAAGCAAATAGTCGCTACTGATGAAGTGACACTATCAGGTACAGCCTATTTTGAGTACGGCACCAAAGCCATTGAAGCATTGGGCGTATTTGACAAGCAAGTTGCCGATGAATTTAATCGGCGTATACAAGCAAAACATGATGAAAAATATTTCAATAACTTGTTGCTTATGGCGTTGGCGCTCAGCATTACTGGCTTAGGTATTTATTTTTCATTGGGCATTCTGACCTCGTTAAATACGAATGCGCAACAGTTAAATCAGGCCTCCCAAAGATTGCAAGAGGGAGACTTCTCGACAAAGATTATTATTGATTCTGAAGATACCTTGGGTGATGCGGCTGATAAGCTCACAGACATGGTTGCCAGAGTAGCATTACTTTTAAATAATATTCAAAAATCGGCACATGACGTGAACGAGTTGTCGGTTAAAATCCAATCGGTGTCAGACAGCAGTAAGCACGAATTAGATCAACAAAATCTGCAAACCCAACAAGCGGCTTCAGCCGCAACAGAAATGGCAGCTACAGTGCGCGAAGTTGCCAGAAGCTGTGTTGAAGTAACTAATGCAACCGATATCGCCCACGAGTCTGCATTAGAGGGGCAAGTAAAAGTTAAGGCTGCCATTACAAAAATAAATACCTTGGGTGCGGATGTTGAAAAAGCCAAAAATATTATTAGCCAAGTACAAAACGATGTAACGGATATTGGCGCAGTATTAGAAGTTATTCGCAGTATTGCAGAACAAACTAATTTGCTTGCATTAAACGCTGCTATTGAGGCCGCGCGTGCTGGCGAGCAGGGGCGTGGCTTTGCGGTAGTTGCCGATGAGGTGCGTTCGCTGGCAAAGCGTACTCAGGATTCAACAGCAGAAATTCGGGCAGTGATTGAAAAGTTACAGGTGGGTGCGGTGAATGCGGTAAATATTATTCACCAGAGTTTCGTGGGTGCTCAAGACTCTGTTGACAGTGCAATGAGTGCAGGACAATCGCTGGAAAAAATAGTGACGGGTGTAGATTTTCTGCGCGATTTAAATACACAAATTGCTACCGCTTCAGAACAGCAGGCGGCTGTAGCTGAGCAAATGTCACGCAACACCCAACACCTCAGCGATTCCTCTGAAAATATTTTAGGGCAAGTGGAAAAAACGGTAAGCTATAGTGCAAGTCTGCGTAAGAGCGCTATGAGCCTACTTGAAAATACCATGAAATTTAAAACCTAAAAGCTATACGAGCAATCAAAGAGGAAAAGTGCTTTGCGTTCAATTATTGTCCCCTTACGCATTCTTCCAGAAGAGTTTCAGCGGCTTTATGAGGGTAATGTTAAAGATGTGAGTGCGCGCAGTATCGATGGACTGCGCGTTCGCTTTCCTGCCAATATCCTGCGGCCATTTGTAACTCACTCCGGTGTGTCAGGTACTTTTGCTATACATTTCTCGGACGATAACCGCTTTCATAGCATTGAAAAAATCGACTAGCTACAAGGATTCCAGTATCCTGCGCGCCTTATTTAAAGCCAATTTGCTCGGGCGTTGGAGCCACCTTTATGTATTCACACATTCGCGATTTACTATTTAAGCTGGATGCTGAAACCTCCCATGAATTCAGTTTGGATCTGATTGGTGCCGCCGAGAGACTGCAGCTCATCAACTTATGCTTGCCCGCCATTGCCGCTAACCCCGTAGAAGTTATGGGTATCACTTTCCCCAATCCTGTAGGCCTAGCTGCAGGCCTAGATAAGAATGGCGATTACTTCAATGCCTTGGGCGCTATGGGTTTTGGCTTTGTGGAAATCGGTACTATCACACCCAAGCCACAAGCCGGCAATCCAAAACCACGTTTGTTCCGCATTCCTGAAGCGCAGGCCATCATCAATCGGATGGGTTTTAATAATAAAGGCGTGGATCACTTGGTTGCGCAAGTAAAACGTCGCCGTTTTAAAGGTGTGCTGGGAATTAATATCGGCAAAAATGCCACGA
This sequence comes from Cellvibrio sp., assembly GCA_035389145.1. Classification (GTDB taxonomy): domain Bacteria; phylum Pseudomonadota; class Gammaproteobacteria; order Pseudomonadales; family Cellvibrionaceae; genus Cellvibrio. The sequence continues at coordinate 1,424 of DAOORH010000394.1, read as the reverse complement.
CTCCGGTTGAAAATGCGGCCGATGATTACGTGATTTGCATGCAAAAAACCTATGCCCATGCGGATTACATTACGGTGAATGTGTCATCGCCCAATACCCAAGGTCTGCGCGATTTGCAATTTGGCGATTCGTTGAATCGTTTGCTTGAAACCATCAAAAATGAGCAGGGAAAATTGCAAGCGGAACATGGCCGTTATGTTCCCGTTGCAGTAAAAATTGCGCCGGATATGGATGGAGATGCCGTAGCACAAGTTGCACAAAGTCTATTGGTGCAAGGCATTGATGGTGTAATAGCCACCAATACAACTATTAGTCGTGAAGGTGTAGAAGACTATAAAACAAGTGTAGAAACCGGTGGTTTAAGTGGTTTGCCCGTGCGTGATAAGAGTACTCGCGTAATTCGTGCGCTCTATGCTGAGCTGGGAGAGAGGCTGCCGATTATTGGCGTGGGTGGCATTACCGATGGCGCGAACGCAGTAGAAAAAATTAAAGCAGGTGCGAAATTGGTTCAGGTTTACAGTGGTTTTATTTATCGTGGGCCTGCGTTAATTCGTGAATCTGCTGAAGCGATTGCGGCGTTGAAAATTTAGATCGCGGCCATTTACCACAATAACCCCCTCCCAACCTCCCCCTTGAAAAGTGGGGAAAGGCTGACTTCCAGAGCAATAAATTTTTTTGGGGATTTACAAAAGAAAAAGGCCTCAATCAAGAGGCCTTTTTTTGTAGCTCGATTTCGCCAATCAGCGAATTATTTTTTCAGAGATGACAATGTGTTTGCGATGTAGTTGCTGATGCAATCTGGTTGATCAGCCGGCCGACGCCATGGCAGACATCGGTTGTAAATTGTTGAGTTTTTGAACTTGAGCCATTCGGTTCAGTCCATCCCATTGGTCTACGCGTGATTCTCGCCAGCCGTTTAGCCATTGCTGTCGAGCTATACCTGTTTCGTGGGGGCATAAGCTTCGCGATCGACCGTCTATCCCGGCTTGGTAGCCTCTCGCGAATGCGCGTTCAGTTTGATCTCGTTTCTGACTTTTCATCCTATAAGACACCTCTTTATCAAATCTATTAGATTACAAAGAATTAAAGTTATATGGACATCTTCAACGACTTGCTACAATACCTCCTCTTTTGGTTACCGCGTTTTCTAAAGCCCTGAACCTCTGCTGACTAAACACAGGTTTGTTACAGAACATGTATCGTTTGACCAGTACACCAATAAAGGTTCCACTTGTGAACGACTTTATTCTTCTAGATAAGCCTTTGCATAGCACACAAAGCTCTAGCAATTAGATTTGACAACCTAATGCACTTAATCGTACGTACAAACTTTAGCCAATTTGGCGTAAATTACCTGAAAAGGTTATTAAACTGGCGTTATCAATGACTCAATTTCAATTTTTCGCGACATGCCCCAAAAGCCT
>DAOORH010000393.1:0-3583 GCA_035389145.1 Cellvibrio sp. | reverse complement strand
GTTTTGAGTATTTATAGCATCAGCCTGAATACTCAAAACCCATTCCATGCTGCTCGCCGTGTCGCTCAAGGTGTCTTTTATAATGGTGCCGGTCTCAGCAAGCGCATCGCCCATATCTGACACAGCACGTGACGTTTTAAAATTTTGATCTTCGACAATATGCTTACTGTCATCACGTCCAAGGGTCGTTAAATAAAACATGATCCCAACAGAAAACAACGTGCCCGCCCACACATAGACGTAAGAGCCCAGCACCCAACCACCAAACACTGCAATAAATACACAAATCAAGGATTTAACGTGCATCTCAAACTCTCTGGGCAAACAAAACACTATTAAAGTGAATATTGGTTTAGATTGGAAAGGTATATTAGTAGCGTTTACACCTACTCATTGTGAGGGCTTGAACTAAGCCTAGCAGGTAATTTTTGCCTTGCTTAAAATCTTAAAGTTTTAAAACGACTGCGCAAAAATCTAAATGACAATGCCCAAAAATAGGGCGAATGGTAAATCTAAAGCATAAAAAAACCGGAGTTTTTAAGACTCCGGTTTTTTATTGAGAGGCAGAACAGCCCCCCCTCGGTAACTGCTCCTGCGTTACTCAACAGCCGCCAGTTCCTGACGCGGCTGAATTCCCTAAGGTCGTGTTAGGGATACCTCCTGCATCCATACAGTCGTCCCAACATCCCCCTCACAAGGGGACGGACTATTACTTAACTTCTAACGCCTGCTCTTCAATTTTTGCTTTCCAAATTTTAGGGCCGGTGATATGAACCGATTCGCCGCGCGAATCTACTGCTACGGTGACCGGCATATCTTTAACATCGAACTCATAGATAGCTTCCATTCCTAATTCAGGAAAACCAAGCACCTTGGCTGATTTGATCGCTTGCGCTACCAAGTAAGCGGCGCCGCCGACGGCCATTAAATACACAGACTTGTTGTCGCGAATCGCATCTATCGCGATTTGGCCGCGCTCGGATTTACCGATCATACCGAGCAAACCGGTTTGCTCCAGCATGGTACGAGTGAATTTATCCATACGGGTTGCCGTTGTTGGGCCTGCTGGGCCAACTACTTCATCGCGGATTGGATCAACCGGGCCAACATAATAGATGAAGCGGCCTTTCATGCTAACGGGTAGCTCTTCGCCTCGGGCGAGCATATCGATCATCTTTTTGTGGGCCGCATCGCGGCCGGTGAGCATTTTGCCGCTCAGTAAAACTGTCTCGCCAGTTTTCCACTCTTGCACGTCTTCTGGCTTAAGAGTATCCAGGTTTACGCGGCGTACATCATCACCCGTCTCCCAAGTAATCTCTGGCCAATCTTCAAGCGAAGGAGGCGTTTGGAAGCTTGGGCCTGAGCCATCCAACACAAAATGTGCATGGCGAGTTGCGGCACAGTTGGGGATGATAGCGACAGGCTTGTTGGCCGCGTGAGTTGGGTAGTCTTTAACTTTTACATCCAACACAGTTGTTAAACCACCGAGGCCTTGAGCACCGATACCCAAGCGATTCACTTTGTCATACAGCTCAAGGCGCAATTCTTCCGAACGATTGCTGGCACCACGCGCCTGTAACTCTTGAATATCAACGGGCTCAAGTAGAGCTTCTTTGGCTAGCTGCATAGCTTTCTCAGCAGTGCCGCCGATACCTATACCGAGCATACCCGGTGGGCACCAGCCAGCACCCATTTCGGGAACCACTTTCAATACCCAATCAACCACTGAGTCAGATGGGTTCAGCATCGCAAATTTGGTCTTGGCTTCGGAACCACCGCCTTTCGCCGCTACATGCACATCCACGGTATTACCGGGAACTATGTTGTAGTGAATGATAGCTGGGGTGTTATCGCCGGTGTTTTTACGCGCGCCATCTGGGTCAGCCAGAATTGATGCACGCAGAACGTTATCGGGGTTCTGGTATGCGCGGCGCACGCCTTCGTTGATCATATCGGTTAGGCTCAACTGCGCATCCCACTGCACATCCATACCGACAGTTACGAATACGGTAACTATGCCAGTGTCTTGGCAAATCGGGCGGTGGCCCATGGCGCACATGCGCGAGTTAATCAGAATTTGCGCCATGGCATCTTTTGCCGCTTTGTTTTGTTCGCGCTCATAGGCTTGGTGTACGGCTTGAATAAAATCTACAGGGTGATAATAGGAGATAAATTGCAGTGCGTCGGCGACGCTATCGATCAGGTCTTGCTGGCGGATGATGGTGGGCATAAGTAAATCTCTTGGGTAGAAAAATCCCTCCCCTGCCCTCCCTTTTTCAAAGGGAGGGTGTTTTGCTCCTCCCCTTTGAAAAAGGGGAGGCTGGGAGGGGATTTAAAATTTAATTCTTGATACCTAACTGCTGCTTAATTAACAAGATATCTTTATTGATGTTGCGACGATTATCGTCAATTGAATCAATGGCTTCTTCGGTTTTAGTAATACGCGAAGCCAAAGCTTCAGCGCTCTTAACTTGACTCACCAACACGTTCACACTCGCTGAAACATCGCTGATTTTTTTGCTTTGCGCAGCGATATTTTTTTCCACTTCACCAAAGCTTGCAGCCACTTCTTCAAAGCTTGCTTTGTGCGCAAGTGAATCTTGTTGAAGCAAATTAATGCCGCCTTTTAAGTTACCAATTTCAGCCTTAGCATTTTCTAGCGACTTGGTGTGTGAGGCGAGTGTTTGGTTGTGATCGGCCGTTAATTTACGCACAACGTCTTGAAGTTTTTTGACATCACCATCCACTTTTTGCAAATTGATTTGCAGAGCGCCAACAGATTGCGTTGAGTTAGTTGAGGTAACATCTAATTGGCTTTCAAGCTGTGCAATACGTGCTGCATCTTTCACTGATTTTGCTTGCAACTCCATCAATTGGAAGCCAAGAAATGCAGCGCCAAGCACCCCCACCAACGCAATAACGAGGGCGATAGCCGGTACTGGGCTTGCTGACGATGGCGCACGATATTCTGCAGCAGCACTGCGGCTGGTGCGCGGTTCATCATAGACAGGAGCGGAGCGACGAATCGGCGCTTCATCGCGATCATTATTGGTGCCATTCGAATTATTGGCACCGGCGGATAAAGTGGGTTCTTTGCGTTCCATAAAGCTATCTACCTGAAAATAAATAAGTGAAAACTGACGGGCATTTTATAGCAGCAACCACAACAAACATAGGGTGAACAAGCAACATAGGACGAATAGCTGCCCCAAAAGCAAAACGGGCCCGAAGACCCGTTTTTTATACCGCTAGGCTGCCAACAAAATTACTTGGCAACTTTTCTTTACTTCGAATAATTGGCGTTCACGAATTCCCAGTTTACCAACGCCCAGAAAGCGTTCATGTAAGTTGGGCGCGCGTTGCGGTAGTCGATGTAGTAAGCGTGTTCCCACAAATCCACAGTCAGGATTGGGGTAACAGAAGCATCAGTCAAAGGTGTTGCTGCATTGCTGGTATTGACGATTGCAACAGAACCATCGGCCTTTTTAACCAACCAAGTCCAGCTTGAACCGAAGTTGTTGATGGCTGAGTTGGTGAAGTCTTCTTTGAACTTGTCGAAAGAACCGAAAGCTGCGTTGATAGC
>DAOORH010000392.1:0-3590 GCA_035389145.1 Cellvibrio sp. | reverse complement strand
CACAAAGGCAAGACTGTGTTCAAGGATTCTAAGGTTTAAGTGGAGTTGTGTAGGTTCGCGGTCTTGCCTTGTGAGTAGCGCACCGTATTTTGTAATTGATAAGGAGGCGTTATGCTGGACCCCATTCGTAATTTCAATGCTGATTTTGATGCAATCTTTGATGAGGCTGTACAAGCGCCTAAAGAGGACGTGCGCGGCTCGCGTGCGCCTCTACCTGCAGACGTCTTATATTATCTTAACGAGGTGCAACGTTTGGCGTTGCATAGTTTGGAGAATTTTGGCTGGCAATTGGCATTTATTCGTCGTCCCTTATTTGTACCACCTTTGATTGTTGTAAAAAATTCTGAGCAATCAAAGTTCGCTGTGTTAGAGGAGGATGGTAGTGTGAATCTGTCGCCTCTGGTTAGATGGCGTCACTAGCCTGTGGCGTGTTTTCTTCTTAGTAGTCAGGGAATGTGTTGATTGATTGTTTTCGTTGATGATTGATTGGTTTATTGGTTGTTTTTTTGATTGGTTCGTATGTTTGAAATGTACTAGTGTGTTATTGGCAGTAATGGACAAGTTTTTGGAAACAGCTTTTGTGGCCCCTGCTCAGCGGATGAGCGGGGGCTTTTTTTTGAGTGCAATTTCGCTCTGCATTTCTGCGTGCCATGCAATAGCTCTGGTGGCTATCTAAGGGCATAATGGCATCGAATCCATTTTCGTCGATGCAACATGTCTCTCTCTTTTCTCAAAAATTCAGCGGCGCCTCTGCCTTTTGCATTTGAAGTGGTGCGCTCCGCACGGCGGCGCAGTATCAGTATTGAAATCGCAAAAGCGCAGGTGGTGGTGCGTGCACCGCATTTTGTGGCAAAGGCAGATATTGAAAAGTTTGTGCGCGAAAAATCGCTGTGGGTGCAGCAAAAATTGGTGCAGCAAGAGCGGCAATTATCTGCGCTCCCAGAGTATACCTTTGCCAATGGCAGCAGCATTCCCTATCTTGGCGAGCTTTTGGAGTTGGTGGTACATACCCAACCGAAAGCGGATGTGGTGCGCTATGGCGAAAAGCTCTTGGTGATACTCACATCGCGCAGCCGCTTGCCTTCAGAGCAGCAAACCAAGCGTTTGGTAAGTGCGTGGTATCAGGAGCAAGCGCTCAAATTGCTGCAGGCCAAAACCGATGCCGCCGTTGCGCGTTTAGGCACCAACTATCGCGGTATTACTCTTAAGGCGACTCGCTCTAAATGGGGCCATTGCACGGCACAGGGGGCGATCCAATATAACTGGCAGATTCTGCTAGCCCCTGAGCCCATAGTCGATTATCTTGTCGCCCACGAAGTGAGTCACCTCTTGCACCATAACCACAGCCCTGCCTTTTGGGCGGTTGTTGCAAGCCTTTGCCCCAATTACAAACCTTGTCGTGCGTGGCTTAAGGCGCACGGCATGCAGCTAATGTTTTAACCTCACTTATTTGAACTCTTTTTATGCTTAACCCTTGGAGATACCCCATGACTGAACCATTAAGCGATAATGATTCTGAGAACTTCGACCGTTTTGTTGTTGAAGCCATAGAGAATGGTTGCGTGTGGAGCTTGGAAGGGCCAGACGGCTGGGCGCTGTGCGGCTCAGAGCAATATGAAAATACTGATGTAATGCCCTTTTGGTCGCAAGAAGAGTTTGCCCAAATCCACTGCAAAGAAGACTGGAAAGATTACAAGCCAGTCGCCATAGAGCTGGTCGAGTTTTTGGAGGATTGGCTCACTGGCATGCATGAAGATGTGGTGTTAGTAGGCATTAATTGGAATGCGGATTTGGATGGCACAGAGATGGAGCCAATCGATTTGCTGGAAGAGTTTGACCAAGAATTGGCTGAATAGTGGGCTTAGCGCCAGGTGTTCTGATTAATATCGCCGCCAAAGAGATGGTCATGCAAAATATCCACATGGCTCTTTTTGGCGAATATCTCCAAATCCAGCATAGTATCGCACCAAGGCGAAAACACTTGGCCGGAGGTGCGGTAGTCGCGGTTGGTAATGATAAAAGCATTGGTGGTAGCGAGAAAGCGCTTGGAAATATGGCTGAATGCGCGGCGCTGTACCTGAAGTACCACTAAATCGAAATCCATACACAAGCGCATCAACTGCGGATGTATGGAATCTTTTCGGTTAGTGAAGCTAATTTCCCTGCTACCGAGTATGTCGTCAGCTTTCAGGTTGGGGTAAGGCATAATAATTTCATCTATTCGGGTGCGTCATTGCTTTAACCTGCCTCCGTGCAGTACATCAGGGCGCGGATTACACCACAAGCAATGCCTCAGGGCGAGAGCTTTGAGTCACATTTTTCATCATTAAAACCCCAAGAGTTATTCTATGCGTAAAATCCTAAGTCTAGTGAGCCTGTGTTTCTTTATGATGATGGTGGGTTGCGCTGCCGTGAATCCTACCCTCAAAGACCCGGATGTGAAGCTAATGGGGCTGCGCGTATTGCCGTCACAGGGTATTTTTCAACGCACTATCGCTCTCGATTTGAGTATCTATAACCCCAACAAACAGGAACTCAGCGTACGCAGTATTGATTACGCTATGGAGATAGAAACTATTAAACTCCTGAAGGGCAGCAATACTCAAGTACCTGCTCTTAAAGGCCTAGCGGAAACTCCCGTGACCATGGAGTTCTCCGTTGATATTATTCAGGCGGTGCGCCTCTTGGAGCATTTCAGTCGCAATGGCGTTGGCGATAAAGTGAATTATAATTTTGCCGCGGTGATAGATTTCAGCGCTTGGCTACCGGCCATGCATATCGATAAGAAAGGCGCTTTGCCCTTAAATTTGCAAAAATAAAGCGCTTAATAAATAACGCGCAGTGCCCAATCAATGTATTGGTTAACGTTTAACGATCAGGATATTCAATGAGTGAGTTAATAAGCCTCCCCGATGCTGATGAGCGCATCGCTTTAAAAGATTTTAGTGAAAAAGCCTATCTCGATTACTCCATGTATGTAATTTTGGATCGCGCCCTGCCGCATATTGGCGATGGCTTAAAGCCAGTACAGCGCCGCATTGTGTATGCGATGAGCGAGTTAGGTTTAAAGTCCACCGCGAAATTTAAAAAGTCTGCCCGTACCGTGGGTGATGTAATCGGTAAATTCCACCCGCACGGCGACTCGGCTTCTTACGAGGCCATGGTGCTTATGGCGCAGCCGTTTTCTTACCGCTACACCTTGGTGGATGGTCAAGGAAACTGGGGGTCGCCAGATGATCCAAAATCCTTCGCTGCCATGCGTTACACCGAATCGCGCCTTACTAAATACAGCGAAATTTTGTTGGAGGAATTGGGGCAGGGTACCGTTGATTGGCAGCCCAACTTTGATGGCACTTTAGAAGAACCATCGGTTTTACCTGCGCGTGTTCCCAACGTATTGTTGAACGGTACTACCGGCATTGCAGTAGGTATGGCGACGGATATTCCGCCACACAATTTGCGCGAAGTAGTAAATGCACTGGTGCATTTAATTGATAACCCGCAAGCCAGCGTGACCGATTTGTGCCAACACATACTCGGCCCCGATATGCCCACCGAGGCGGAAATTATTTCCACCCGTGAAGACCTTA
>DAOORH010000391.1:0-3598 GCA_035389145.1 Cellvibrio sp. | reverse complement strand
TCAGTATCGCAAAAGCAAGATTTGTCTGACCCTGAGGTGATCCGCAACTTTGCATTGATCGTCGGCGACCAAATGCACTTGGATTATTTATTTGCGCTGACGGTGGCGGATATTAACGGCACCAATAAAGAATTATGGAACACGTGGCGCGCAAGCCTAATGCGTCAACTCTATATGGAAACCAAACGCGCGCTGAGGCGCGGCTTGGAAAACAATATCGACAAACAAGAATTAATTGAAGAAACCCAACAAGCCGCCATTCGCAAACTTGGGCGAAACAAACTCAGCGAAGCGCAAATTTGGGAATTTTGGCGCGATATGGGTGAAGATTATTTCTTGCGCGAAAGCGTAGCGGATATTGCTTGGCAAACAGAAGCCATGGCTGATCATCTCAATGATGAGCCCTTAATTTTGATCAAAAAAACCACCAACCGCGAATTGGCGGGCGCGACCCAAATTTTTATCCGTAGCAAAAACCAAAAGAACATTTTTGTTGCAGCGACATCAGCACTCGATCACCTTAATTTGAGTGTGCAAGATGCAAAAATTTATAGCTCAAATTCTGGCTATACGATTGATACCTTTTTTGTTCTCAATCAAGACGGCAAGCCACTAGGCAGTAACCCAACACTGCTCAAAAAAATTCAGCAAACACTGCAAGAAGAATTACGCCTAGCAGACAATTATTCCGATGTTATCAGCCGCCGCACACCGCGCCGCTTAAAATATTTCGCCATGCCGACACGCACTAATCTAAGTCACGACACCGTGCGTAACTGCAGCGTATTGGAAGTTATTACACCGGACCGCCCTGGCTTACTCGCGAGTATTGGCCGCGTCTTTATGCAATTTGAAATTCAATTATTAAATGCCAAAATCGCCACCTTAGGCGAACGCGTAGAAGATATTTTCTTTATCGCAGATAAGAACGGCCAACCGCTGCTGAATACTGAGCTCGCGGAAAATCTCCAACGCGAGATTCGCGAGCAATTAGATAAGCGTGTGGATTTGCATTAATCCCACAGATAACGAATTAAAAACATGAACCCAGATTTAGACCTATTGCACCCCTATCCTTTCGAGAAGCTCGCTGCACTTAAGGCCGCCGTAACGCCGCCCGCAGAACTGAAGGATATTATGCTTTCAATTGGTGAGCCCAAACATGAGCCACCGGCGTTTGTGCTGGAAACCTTGGTGAAAAATCTCAGCAAATTATCCAACTACCCAACCACCAAGGGCATTCCCGAATTGCGCGAAGCCATTGCAACGTGGGCAAGCAAGCGCTTCAACTTAAATAGCGGCAGCTTTACTGCAGACAAACATGTATTGCCGGTTAACGGCACACGCGAAGCCTTGTTTGCGTTTGCACAAGCAATTGTGGATAGAGCAAAACCTAACCCGATCATTCTATCGCCCAATCCGTTTTACCAAATTTATGAAGGCGCAGCGATTTTATCGGGAGCAGAACCTTATTTTTTAAACTGCACACCCGAGAATGATTTTATTCCCGACTTCGCCGCAGTACCGGCAGATGTTTGGCAACGCACACAATTATTATTTATCTGCTCACCTGGCAACCCTACTGGCGCCGTTATGACGAGCGCGCAATTGAAAGACTTGATTGCACTGGCAGATAAGTACGATTTTGTGATCGCGTCTGATGAATGCTACTCAGAACTTTATTTTGATGAGGCCAATCCACCCGCAGGTTTATTGCAAGCCTGTGCTGAACTAGGCCGCGATGATTTTTCACGCTGTGTCGTTTTTCACAGCCTATCAAAACGTTCTAACTTGCCCGGTTTGCGATCTGGCTTTGTGGGCGGCGACGCTAAAATTCTTGAGAAATTTTTGTTGTACCGCACCTACCACGGTTGTGCTATGCCAGTACCCACGCAACTAGCCAGTGTTGCTGCATGGCAAGATGAAACTCACGTTGTCGAAAACCGTGAAGCCTATCGCCAAAAATTTGATGTGGTACTGGAAATACTTGATGGCGTTTTAGATGTACAAAAACCCGATGCCAGTTTTTACCTCTGGCCCAAAACTCCCATTAAAGGCGAGCAATTTGCACAGCAATTATTTGCCGGACAAAAAGTCACTGTTTTGCCCGGTAGTTATTTGGCGCGCGAAGCTAATGGCATAAACCCCGGAGAAGATTATGTGCGCTTAGCCTTAGTAGCACCATTGAGTGAATGTATTCAAGCGGCAGAGCGCATTAAGGCATTTGTGCAATCGCTATGATGGAAGCAAAGTGTTTAAGTAAAGCAGAGCGCGTAGGGTTTATTCTGCAAAAACTGCAAAGCCATTACCCTGCGCCGCCAATACCTTTACAACACAAAGATGCTTACACCTTATTAATTGCGGTATTGCTCTCGGCACAATGCACCGATGAGCGCGTCAACACAGTAACGCCTGCTTTATTTCAATTGGCAGACAATCCTTACGACATGGCAAAAGTGCCGGTAGAAAAGATTCAGGAAATAATTCGCCCCTGCGGATTGTCGCCACAAAAATCCAAAGCGATTTCTGTGTTATCGCAAATGCTAGTGAATGAACACGGTGGTCAGGTTCCGCAGGATTGGGAAGCCCTAGAGCGCCTACCCGGTGTAGGCCATAAAACTGCCAGCGTAGTAATGAGTCAAGCATTTGATGTACCCGCATTTGCAGTGGATACTCATATACATCGCTTAGCCCAGCGCTGGGGCTTAACCAACGGCAAGAATGTTGTACAGACCGAAAAAGATTTAAAGCGCTTGTTTCCACAATCAAACTGGAATGCACTGCACTTGCAAATTATTTATTATGGCCGCGAGTTTTGCTCCGCGCGCGGGTGTGACGGCACGGTTTGCGAAATTTGCAGAACGTGTTATCCGAATCGTAAGAAAGCTAAAATAGTTTTGAAGCCTTAATTTTTATTAAAAGCCTTAAATCCCTCCCAGCCTCCCTTTTACAAAGGGAGGGGCATGAGCCCACTCCGAATATAGTTGCGGAGTTCATTTGAACCTCCCCCTTTGAAAAAGGGGGATTGAGGGGGATTTAAAAAATGAGCAAAAATATGATTACCTTATACGGCATTAAAAACTGCGACACCGTAAAAAAAGCACGCGATTGGCTAGCGAAAAATAATATCGATTATCGCTTCCATGATTTCCGAGTGGATGGCTTGGATAAAAACCAAGTACACAATTGGATTGCGGAACTAGGTTTAGAAACCTTGGTAAACAAACGCAGTACCACGTGGAAAGAATTAGACGAAAGCGCCAAAGCGCATTTCAACGAACAGAATGCGGTCACCGTGATTGTAGAATACCCAACACTCATAAAGCGCCCACTGCTCGATACAACCAAAAAAAAGCATCTAGGGTTTAAAGAAATTGAATATGCAAAAATTTTTAACTAAGAAGGGAGTCGTCATCCTCGCGTAGCGGGGATCCAGCTTTTACAGTTTTCATCTGTAGTAATTATTTTTTAAAATCAAGAGCTGGATCCCCGCTACGCGAGGATGACGACTCCCAGTGAAACAAATATTTGATTCAACTTTTATTAGGAAAAACCATGACAAGTCTATACGCACTCGGCCTCGGCATTGGCACACAAA
>DAOORH010000390.1:0-3626 GCA_035389145.1 Cellvibrio sp. | reverse complement strand
GAGCATAAATCTGACTTGAATATCCACTTAACCAGCCCAAAGCATAATATTCAATATGAATATAAGTGGTGCTAAAACATCTTTACTCTGATTCCGTAATACCAGACCTAAATCATGGAATAATCCCACTTAGAATCCTTCAACCAATTCAGCTCAAGGTTTGCATATCTAAGACCAGCAATTAAGAATGCTACTAAAGTAAAAGTACGCAAAGTATAATCCAATAAAATCATCACTTCTAAACGGCTTTTTCTTTAAATCTTTTTATCATACTTTTTTATAACAGCTAGCAATTTATACTCATAAAAATAGAAAGCGAGAACAACTATGGCCAAATATGCTTTACTCAACAATATCCAGCATAAAGATTTACGGGTAATTACTCAATTCTCTGCAACCTATGGCGACAACATTACCAGCACACTCACCTTCCCTACTGAATTTGCCGACGTACAAAAAGAGTACCCCATTTTTTTTCAAATTAATCCAGATACAGCAAAATACCAATCGGTTGTATTGTTTGGCATTAGCCAAAATGAAAATTTGTTTTTAAAATCTGATGGCACATGGGATGCCAATTTTATTCCTGCTGTTATTGCTCGCGGACCTTTTCTTATTGGCTTCCAACAAGACCCCAATAATCCCGGTAGCAAAGAGCCGGTTATCCATGTTGATATGGAAAGCCCCAAAATTAGCACAGCCGAAGGGACCCCTATATTTCTTGAATTCGGTGGTAACACCGCTTTTTTAGACAATATCACTCGCTCATTAAAAGACATTTACGATGGCATGGCGATCAGTGAGCGTATGTTTCAAGCGTTCATCGAGTTGGATTTAATAGAACCAGTGAACATAGAAATTGAACTCAATAATGGTGAAAAGCATCGGTTGAATGGCAATCATACGATCAACCGCGACAAGCTTGCCAATTTAACGGGCGACCAACTATTGCAATTGAACAGCTCCGGCTTTTTAGCGGCTGCTTTTTCAGTAGTGGCATCGCTAGGGAATATGCAAAAATTGATTGATATTAAGAACAGCAAAAAATAACTCGTTATTCTTAATACTCAGAAATGGCAAAACAATAATAGCAGTGAGTTTACCTAGCCATGGAAATCGTAACAAACAACATTAACGTGCTGAATGAATGTACGCCCGAATTTTTTTTCACGAAAGTTGCTCCTTTAAACGAACCGGTAGTGTTAAAAAATATACTTAGTCATTGGGAGCTAATCAAGGTTGCACAAACATCTGATGAAGATGCCGTAGCCTATTTAAACTCTTTTTATAACGGCCGACCTGTGGGTGCATCTATAGCCGCACCTGAAATCAATGGACGCTTTGGCTATAATCAGGATACTACTCAACTTAATTTTGAAAAACGTCAAGTTAAACTCGATGAAGTACTTAATCAAATTCTTGCCGAACGTTCTAATCCAAGACCCTCTTCGTTTTATATTGGATCAACATCGTTAGAAGGTTATTTACCGCAGTTGCGTAACACCAATAACCTCGATAACTACTTTGAATTATTAAATTTAGAAAAAGGCAGCTTGCTCGAAAGCATTTGGGTTGGCAATCACACCATTGCCAGCTGCCACTACGATGCACCTTATAACATCGCTTGCTGCGTTGCGGGCAAACGCCGCTTTACCGTTTTTCCGCCGGAGCAAATTGCAAATTTGTATCCCGGCCCGCTTGATCCAACACCAGGCGGGCAAGCTATTAGTATGGTAGATTTTGCCAACCCCGATTTTGAAAAATATCCGCGTTTCCGTGATGCTATTGCCGCAGGTCAAGTAGCAGAATTGGAACCGGGTGACGCGATTTTTATTCCCAGCATGTGGTGGCACCACGTTGAAGCGATTAACACTTTTAATATTTTAATTAATTATTGGTGGCGTCTTTCACCGGGATATATGGGCACCCCTATGAACATACTCAAGTACGCACTCATGAGTATGCGCGATCGCCCAGAACATGAAAAGCGTGCATGGCAGGCAGTGTTTAATTACTACATTTTTGGCGATGCTGATTTTGCTGGCGAACACTTACCCGAAGCCGCGCGCGGTTTATTGGGGCCAATGGATGAGTTACAAGCACGACAAATACGCGCATTTTTAATAAATAGTCTTAATCGATAATGACAACGGCAGTGACACTATGAATAGCTCCATAACACAAAAAGAAGTAAAAAAAATTGTTATCGCCGGCGGCGGCACTGCAGGCTGGATGGCCGCTATAGCGCTTTCTAAAAAATTAGGTGAGCTACTGGATATTACACTTATCGAGTCCGATGAAATTGGCACCATAGGTGTAGGCGAAGCCACTATTCCACCCATGCGCACGTTTCATAAATTATTGGGTATAGACGAACAAGAATTTATGCGCGCCACTGAAGCCACCTTTAAACTGGGTATCCTGTTTGAAAATTGGGGGCAGCGCGGTGATAGTTATATTCACTCCTTCGGAAAAACCGGCAAAGAAACTTGGCTTGCAGATTTTCACCATTTTTGGTTGCGCGCCAAAGAGCTTGGGATTGCAGACGAATTCGGCAGTTATTGTTATGAACTACAAGCTGCCAAAGCGAATAAATTTGCAACATCGCCCACATCAGACATTAATTTTGCCTATCATTTAGATGCTACACGCTATGCAAAATTTTTACGAAAAATGAGTGAATCCAATGGCGTAAAACGCATTGAAGGAAAAATTGCTGAAGTAAAACAAGATACAGATTCAGGCTTTATCACATCTGTGCAACTCGAATCGGGCACAGAGATTGCGGGCGATTTCTTTGTGGACTGCACCGGCTTTCGAGGTTTGCTAATTGAGCAAACACTGAAAACAGGTTACGAAGATTGGTCGCACTGGTTGCCTTGTGACAGAGCGATTGCGGTGCAAACTGAATCTGTCGGCGCAGCCGTCCCCTACACTCAATCCATCGCGCACGATTCTGGTTGGCGCTGGCGCATTCCATTACAACATCGCGTTGGCAATGGCTTGGTCTATTGCAGCCGCTATATTTCAGACGAGGATGCTCGCGCGACTTTACTCAATAGCATTCAAGGTAAAACGCTAATTGAACCACGCCTCATTAAATTCCAAACGGGGCGCCGCACAAAAAGCTGGAATAGAAATTGTGTCGCCTTAGGGCTGGCGAGTGGTTTTATTGAGCCATTAGAATCCACCAGTATTCATTTGATTATGATGGGCGTCACCCGCTTAATGCACCTATTCCCCTTTAATGGTGTTACCGATGCATTGATGAATGAATATAATCAAATCAGCCGCATTGAGATGGAACAACTGCGCGATTTTATTGTGCTGCACTATAAAACCACTGAGCGCGAAGACACTCCGTTTTGGGAATACTGCAAAAATATGGAGATACCTGAAACACTTCAGCACCGCATTGATTTATTTAAACAAAGTGCACACGCCTATCAAGCGAATGGTGAATTATTCCGCGTAGATTCTTGGACACAAGTAATGTTTGGCCAGCGTTTAATGCCTGAGCACTATCATCACCTTGCACAAACTATGAACGAAAGAGATTTACAGCGATTTTTATCGAGTATGCAAATGGCCATTAAACAAGCGGTTGATAAGCTGCCCATACATAG
>DAOORH010000389.1:0-3643 GCA_035389145.1 Cellvibrio sp. | reverse complement strand
AACTTTTCATTAATTGAGGCGTAGCCAGCGGCGATTAACCAGTAGTTCGAGGGGGCGATAGTCGGTTTTGTAGTTCATTTTCTCGCATTGTTTAATCCAGTAACCAAGATAGACGTAGCTCAAACCCATTTCCTTCGCTTTGTGAATTTGCGCCAAAATCGCAAATTTGCCCAAGCTGCGCTCGCTTAGGTCGGCATTGTAGAAGGTGTAAACCGCCGAAAGTCCATCGTCTAGATGATCGCAGACCGAAACGCCAATCAGCTCGCCTTCCAGGCGAAACTCCAAATAGCGGGTTGAACCCCATTCGCTAGTTAGAAACGCTTTGTATTGTTCCTCGGAGGGCGGATACATATCGCCGTCCTGATGGCGGCTTTCGATATAGCGTGAATAGAGATTGTAATGTTCAAGAGTATCTATGCGTTCAGTGGGGCTGATCTGAATATCTTGATTCTTCAGCCAGCAGCGTCGCTGACTGCGATCGGCTCTAAACAGGCTCACAGGAATTCGGCAAGACATACAGGCTTGGCAGTTACTGCATTGTGGGCGATAGAGGTGGCCGCCGCTGCGACGAAATCCCAACAGTGAAAGTTGGCTATAGAGGGTAACGTCAATCTTGGCTTCGGGATCTACAAAAACAGTCGTCGCCTGTTCGCCATCAATATAACTACAGGGGTGCGGTTGAGTCGCAAATAACTTCAGGGTTGAAAGATCGGTCATATCGGCCTCTCTGTACTCCAATTTCCATTTACAGGTGTTAGGTTTGACCAATTCGTTGGGCTGCCATCAATATAGTTCGGCGGCACTTTTACAAAGTCTATCAGGTGTTGCTGAAAAATTTCACGTGGAATTTCGGTCGCGCCCAAACTAAAAAGATGATCGTTAGCGACCTGGCAATCAATTAACTGAAAATCCCATGCCAATAATTGTTGCACCAAGTGTGCGAAGCCAACTTTGGAAGCGTTGTCTGCTCGGCTAAACATAGATTCCCCGAAAAAAACTCTTCCTAGCGCCATGCCGTATAAACCGCCGACCAATTCTTTTTCGGTGCCTTGTTGTTGCCAAACTTCCACTGAATGCGCAAACCCGCGTTTATGCAGGGCAGAGTAGCCGGCAATAATTTCTTCACTAATCCAAGTTCCATCGGCATAGCTGCGTGGTGCAGCGCAGGCGCGCATAACCTCACTAAAACAATGATCAAATGTAACTTGGTAAGTTCCTTTGTTAAGGATTTTACGCAGACTTTTGGAAATGTGTAATTTATGCGGATAAATCACCGTGCGCGGGCTTGGGCTCCACCACAAAATCGGGTCGCCCGGATTAAACCAAGGGAAAATGCCTTGGTGATAGGCCGCTAAAATTCGCTCAGGCGATAAATCACCGCCGCGCGCTAGCAAACCATTAGGTTCATCGAGTGCGAGTGACGGCGAAGGAAAAAGCGTATTAGCCGGATTCAACCAAGGAATGTGTGTCATAAACAGTCAGTGTTTTGGCTATGAATAAAGTCATAAAGGGAGTTTAGGTTTATATAGTCACATATTTAATAGGTGCTTGTCATAAGACCGGAATAAATAATAAAAATGTTAGATGAATTGGCGTGATTTTTGTGTGTAATTTGATATGAACGGCTTAATGATGTGAGTGTCAAAAATTTGAATTTTATTACATCGTTCCCACATATTTAGGGCTATGCTTAAGCAAGAGTTTGAAATTGATAGCAATAGTTTTCCAGCGTCGGTTTATGTGTGTTTGCAACGCGACTTTTTAGGTTGTAGTAATAGGTTGCAGCAATTGCAGGTTTAATCGCTTAGTTGAGGTAAATTATGAGCATTTTCAGTCACTACCGTGAGCGTTATGAAGCCACTCAGCAAGAAGAGCTAAGCATCAAGGAGTACTTAGAACTTTGCAAGAAAGACCCCAGCGTTTATGCTTCGGCTGCTGAACGTATGTTGATGGCTATCGGCGAACCAGAAATGGTGGATACCGCCTCGGACCCGCGTTTAAGCCGAATTTTCTCCAACAAAATGATCAAACGCTATAAAGTCTTTGCTGATTTTTATGGCATGGAAGAATGCATTCAACAAATAGTGTCGTTTTTCAAACACGCTGCGCAAGGTTTGGAAGAAAAAAAACAAATTCTCTATCTGTTGGGCCCTGTTGGAGGCGGTAAATCATCGCTCGCCGAAATGCTAAAAACCTTGATGGAAAAAATGCCGATTTATTGCATCAAGGGCTCCCCCGTATTTGAATCGCCCTTGGGGCTTTTTAATCCTGAAGAAGATGGCAAAATTTTGCTTGAGGATTACGGCATTCCCAATCGCTACATAAAAACCATTATGTCGCCTTGGGCAGCCAAGCGCTTGCAAGAATTTCACGGCGATATTACGCAGTTTAAAGTCGTTAAAGTCTATCCCTCTATTCTCAATCAAATTGCGATTACTAAAACTGAACCAGGTGATGAAAACAATCAGGATATTTCCTCGCTTGTAGGTAAGGTTGATATTCGCCAACTCGAAGAGTTTCCACAAAACGATCCTGATGCTTACAGTTTTAGCGGTGGCCTGTGCCGTGCAAACCAAGGCTTAATGGAATTTGTGGAAATGTTTAAAGCACCCATTAAAGTGCTGCACCCATTACTAACAGCAACGCAAGAAGGTAACTTCAACAGTACAGAAGGTTTGGGTGCAATTCCGTTTGATGGTGTGATATTGGCGCACTCTAACGAGTCTGAATGGCAAAACTTCCGTAACAACAAAAACAATGAGGCTTTTATTGACCGTGTGTACATCGTCAAAGTGCCTTACTGTTTGCGCGTGAAAGAAGAAATGCAGATTTACGAAAAGCTGTTGCAACACAGTTCATTATCTAAAGCGCCTTGCGCGCCGGATACCTTGCGGATGTTGGCGCAGTTCTCGGTGTTGTCGCGTATGAAAGAACCGGAAAATTCTAATATTTTCTCCAAAATGCGTGTTTATGATGGCGAGAATTTAAAAGATACAGACCCTAAAGCGAAATCCCTGCAAGAGTATAAAGATGCAGCGGGTGTTGATGAAGGTATGAACGGTTTATCGACCCGCTTTGCCTTTAAGATTTTATCAAAAGTATTTAATTTTGATCCTACAGAAATTGCAGCTAACCCTGTGCATCTTATGTATGTACTTGAACAACAAATTGAGCAAGAGCAATTCCCCAAAGAGGTGCAAGACAAATACCTTAATGCCCTGAAAGAATACATATCGCCAAAATATGTGGACTTTATCGGCAAAGAAATTCAAACCGCTTATTTGGAATCTTATGCGGAATACGGCCAAAATATTTTCGATCGCTATGTAACCTATGCAGACTTCTGGATTCAAGATCAAGAATATCGCGATCATGAAACCGGTGAAATTTTAAATCGTGCTTCGTTGAATGAAGAGTTGGAGAAAATTGAAAAGCCGGCAGGTATTAGTAACCCCAAAGATTTCCGGAATGAGATAGTGAATTTCGTATTGCGCGCTAAAGCCAATAACTCCGGTAAGAGTCCTGATTGGCGCAGCTATGAAAAACTGCGCACGGTTATTGAAAAGAAAATGTTCTCCAATACTGAAGACTTGTTACCGGTTATTTCATTCAACGCCAAGGCTTCGGCACAAGACAAGAAAAA
>DAOORH010000388.1:0-3647 GCA_035389145.1 Cellvibrio sp. | reverse complement strand
AAATGCTACGTTTACTACCTGGGAGCAACGCCCTTATCTCTTCCGCTTTCCGCATTATCGCCCTATTACCGGCACAGCAGAGCACATGTATCAAAACAGCACTATCATCCCGCTCATGGATTCCAAAGGGAATGTTGAGCAAATTTGTTTGATTGTTTATGACGTTACCGATACCGCTATCAACAAAATGGCGCAGCAACAAGCCAATAATCAGTTGCAAAACCTTAGCCGCACCGATCATTTAACAGGCTTGTTCAACCGTGGTTACTGGGAGTTACGCCTAATTCAAGAATTCAAACGTTTTGACCGCTATGATCAAGCTTCCACCTTAATCATGATGGATATTGACCACTTTAAGAAAGTAAATGATAAGTATGGCCACACCGTTGGCGATGACGTAATTCGCCAAGTCAGCCGCGCCATGAAAGAACAAGTTCGAGATTTAGATATCGCCGGCCGTTACGGTGGTGAAGAGTTTGGTGTAATTCTTACCGGTACCGATGCCCAAGGTGCGGCTGTATTTGCGGAAAGATTACGCACTACTATTGAGAAAATGGTGGTTATATCTGAAGGCCAACAAGTGCGGTTTACCATCAGCATGGGGATCTCCCAGCTCACGGACAAAATTGTTGATCATCGCGGGTGGATTGAAAAAGCTGATGCTGCACTCTATCAATCTAAAGAAGGCGGTCGCAATCGCTATACAATAGCCTCCTGATCATCGCTTAAAATTTGATGTAAAGCGCAAGTTTGTCTTTACACTAAACCCCGAACAAATAGGGAAACAGGGTCTTTTTTTGCTCCAGTGATAGCGCCTCCACACAGGCTTTATTGCGCTCTGGAATCTCTTCTACCCCCTCAAAATACTCTATCGCCTTAGCCAAGCTCGCCTCACGGATAATGTGAATAATGGGATAAGGCGAGCGATTCGTTAAATTTTCATCATCGTCAGGATTCGCTCCAGCAAAGCAATAACTGGGGTGGAAACTTGCCAACTGATATACACCCTGCCAACCCTGCCGCTTAAGTTGCGACTGTGCCCAAACCAAAAACTGGGTGTAATCAAAAAAATCTTGCAACGCATTAGGCAGAATCAATAAAGTCGTTTCAAGTTCAGCAACCGGTGCTTTATCCAAGCGCTCCATTTCAGCGATTAAGTCTGCCAACACATCTTCTTCAAGATTAGAATTACTCAACTGAAAACGTACACGACTTTCACCTGTAGGCCTGCCCGCAAAGGGACATAAATTGAGGCCAATCACCACGGTGTTCAACCACAGGATTACTTCTTGCCTAACTGAACTCATAGTAAAACTCAACGAATAGAAATATTAATAAACGCGCATAAAAAAAGAGCTGCAAGCAGCTCCTTTTCCATAAAGCCCATAACAACTATTACGGGCGTTTTATTTTGGCAACTTCTTCTAAATGCGATTGAAAGCTTTTGAACTCATACTCGCCATTTATATTGGATAATTGATTTGCAATTGATGCGCGTTGCTCAGCAGGCACTTTATCTTCAGCACCTAAATTCACAGCACTTAGCACTACAACCGCATGATCACCCTTAGCCGTTCTTACACTACCTAAAACGGGCTTGTTAGCTGCTGGAGAAGCCAAGCTGAATGCATATTGCAATACATCTCTATCCGTCGCAGCATCGCTACGATTAACGCCCGTTGCCGCTTTAGCTTCCAAACCTAAGGTTTTAGCTTGATCCGAAAGACTTGCGCCGGAATTAAGTGCTGCAACGACACTTTGTGCTTGTTGTGCCAAAAGCGCTTGTACTTTTTCTGCGCGAACAACTGCAGTAATTTGTTCTTTAACAGTTTCTAGTGGTTGTAATTGTGCTGGTTTGCGATCGGTTTTTTTCAAAACCAAAACGCGGCTTGGCTCTAATTCAATCACATCGCTGGCGTTGCCCTGCTCTAATACCTCAGCAGAGAAAGCAGCAGTAACAACCGCAGTGTTAGCCGTTAAATCTTTACCACCCGTTTTAGTAAACAAACCAGTATTTTGAGCAGTAAGGCCTAGCTCTTTAGCAACCTCAGCTAAGCTGTCCGCGTTGTAGGCTAAATCTTTTAACTTTTCTAACTTGGCACCAAATTGACTTTCAGCTTCGGTACGCTTCAGCTGATCAAGGATACCTGCTTTCGATTCTTCAAAAGTTGGTGCATTGGAGCCGCGCTCTGCAAGCAATTTAATGATGTGAATGCCAGCATCAGTTTTCACTGGCACAGAAACTTCATTGACTTTTAGTTTCGCCAATGCAGCTTCAAACTCCGCAGGGAAAGCATCACCCGATGAGAAACCCAAATCACCACCTTGAGCTTTTGAACCTTCATCTGTTGAAAATTCGGTCGCCAATTTAGCAAAATCTTCACCTGCAGTAAGCTTGGCTTTTATTTCTTCAGCACGTTTTTGTGCATCGGTACCTTCTAATAAAATATGTGCAGCCTGACGTTCAGTTTTGGCAACAAAGGCTTTGGTATTTTGCTCAAACTGCTTTTGTACTTGCTCATCAGTAACAACAATATTTTTTGCCAGCTCTGCCGTGCTCAACTCAATATAATCAACAGCAACTTGCTCTGGCGTGGTATAGGTTTGTGGATTTGCATCGTAATGTGCTTTTACGTCTTTATCTTCAACCGTTACAGATTTTTCAGCAGCGTCTACAGGAATGACGAGATAGTTAAAATCGCGCGATTGAAAGCTCAAACCAATAATATTTTTTAACTCCGTGGGTGTCACGAACGATGAGTTTGCTATTGCAAATTGCAATTGATTGATCACTGCATCTTCAGCAACTGCTTTTTGATAAGTGAGCGGAGTGAAACCTTGGTAGCGAAGCAGCTGCACAAATCGCTCTTGATTAAAGACACCATTTTCTTGAAATGCTGGAGATTCCACGAGCTCTTTATTAATCATTGCCGTATTTGCTGCAAGGCCACCTTCTTTCGCAACTTGAGCTAACAAGGCGCGCTGAATCAAACCATCAACAACTGGCTGACGTAATTTTTCATCCGTTAAATACTCTGCTGGAACAGACTCACCATAACGACTAATAATTTGCTGCTTACGGCTCTGGATACCGCGAAGAATATCTTCTTCAGTGATTTTTTCACCGTTGACAGAGATTGCTCTGCTCGCCTCTGCATTCCCCTGAAAAAGAGCTTCAGTACCAAACAATGCGAAAATAACAATAATGAAACCAATGATAATTTTTGCAATCATGCCCGTAGACTTGTCGCGCAATTCTTGTAGCATTTTAAACTCCCAACAGACTCTCTAACGTATAAGCACAAAAGCATTCAAACACTATGCTGCTTTGCCATGATAAGGTGCGATTTCTAGAATCGATCCACAAATCAACATCGATTTAATATACAAAATTTTTTCAATAAAAAAGGCGCACTTAAAAGATGCGCCTTTTTTCTAGCCTACCACCAACGTGATGAACAGAAGTGGGCAGCGCTATAAAAATTAATTTACAGCGTCTTTCAACGCTTTACCCGCTTTAAAACCAGGAACTTTAGAAGCGGCAATTTGAATTTCTTTACCGGTTTGCGGGTTGCGACCAGTACGCGCAGCACGATCTTTCACTGCGAAAGTACCAAAACCAACCAACACAACTGAATCACCACCTT
>DAOORH010000387.1:1384-3648 GCA_035389145.1 Cellvibrio sp. | reverse complement strand
ATGGAGCATCACTCCAATATTGTTCCTTGGCAATTAATTGCGCAGGCGACTGGTGCAAGTGTTGAAGCTATTCCGGTCGATTCAACAGGCACCATTGATATGCAAACGTTTGCCGAAATCTTAGATGCCAATGTAAAAATGGTTGCGGTGGGTCATGTTTCCAATGCGATGGGTACTATTAATCCCATCGAAAAAATTATTGCGGATACACATGCGGTAGGGGCAAAAGTATTAATAGATGGCGCCCAGGCCGTTAGTCATTGGACGGTAGATGTTCAAAAACTGGATTGCGATTTTTACGTGTTCTCAGCGCACAAATTATTTGGCCCCACCGGTTTGGGTGTGCTCTACGGTAAGCGTGAAATTTTAGAGTCTATGCCGCCTTATCAAGGTGGTGGCGAGATGATTGAAACCGTTAGTTTTGCGGGCACAACTTTCAATCAGTTGCCGTACAAATTTGAAGCGGGCACGCCAGATATCGCTGGTGTAATTGGTTTGGGCGCTGCGATTGATTATTTAAACAATCTGGATCGCAAAGCCGCTGCCGCGCATGAGCAGGCATTGCTTGCTTATGCCGAAGAAAAAGCGCGCGCCACCGCTGGTATTAGATTGATTGGTACTTCGGAGCATAAGACCAGCGTGATGAGTTTTATGCTAGAGGGGGCACATCCAGCGGATGTCGGTGTCCTATTAGATAAGCAAGGCGTTGCCGTGCGTACAGGCAATCACTGCGCGCAGCCAATCATGGATCAGTTCGGCATTCCCGGAACTGTACGTGCAAGTTTTAGTTTTTATAACACCTTTGCAGAAGTAGAACGCCTATTTGCGGCGATTGAAAAAGCAAAAATGTTTTTGCTTTAATTTTTTGATTGAATAATTGCACATTGTTGAGGCGCGAGATTCGGTGTTTGCTCTGTGACAATCACAAACATGGATGTTTGTGTTTAGCGTCCAAGGATGGATTGACGGCGTGTCTCAGAGTAAATGCCGAATCTTGAGAAATTCCTTTTGAGTAGTATCGCTGTGTAATTCCTAAGGTGAATACCATGACTGTAGAAACATTTAATCCGCAACAAGATTCGGTTTCTGTAACCGCTGCTGCTGCTGCGCATTTTAAACGTCAGCTCAGTACTAATGCCGATGCCAAGGCCGTTCGTTTAAGCGTAAAGCAAAGTGGCTGTACTGGTTGGATGTACGTTGTCGATTTGGTTCCAGAAGGTAAAGCTGAAGATTTGCATTTAGCCTTGGGAGAGGGCGTTGAGTTGTTAATCGACCCTGCTGCCTTGTCGGTTGTGAGCGGTACTGAAATTGATTACGTCACTGAAGGCGTGAATCGCCAATTGAAGTTCAACAACCCGCGCGTAAAAGATTACTGCGGTTGCGGCGAAAGTTTTAGCGTCGCCAATTAATTGCTGGTGTAGGGTGGGTGGAGCGCAGCGATACCCGCCGTTAATAAGTTGTGATGGGTATCGTTTCACTCCACCCATCCTACGAAGCGCAATAAAGAAATTCGCATTTAATGTTTGAGAGTAATTATGTCTGAAAGACGCATGGTAGTAGCGCTTGCCGATTGTCCCGCACGCCGAGTGCCCGATGGTACGCCGCTCACCATCCCGCAAGATACCTTTGTCACTATCACCCAAGCTTTGGGGGGGAATTACACGGTTACCTATCATGGTCAGATGGTACGTGTAGATGGTACTGATGCCGAAAAACTTGGGCTTGAGGCTGATACCTTAAGTTTTCCTGATCCTACTGACGAGAATATTCATGAGGATCAAGTTTGGCAGGCGCTGGGCAGCGTGTATGATCCAGAAATCCCTGTCGATTTGGTTAACCTTGGCTTGATCTACGGCGTTAAAGTCGATCAAGCTGCAAAACATGTGGCCATTCAAATGACGCTGACTGCGCCAGCCTGTGGTATGGGGCCGGTGTTAGTGGGTGATGTGGAATATCGCGTGCGCAAAGTGCCTAACGTCAAATCGGTAAAAGTGGAGTTGGTGTTTGATCCGCCATGGGCGCGTCATATGATGAGCGAAGAGGCTCAGCTAGAAACGGGAATGTTTTTCTAGCTCATTTTATCGGCATAATGTCGCCCTCATAAAACGTTTTGGATAGCCCGCAATGACCCAGTTTGGTATAGATGTAAGCGCCGAGGACATAGTTGATACCCTCGGTTTTTTTGACTCGTGGGAAGATAGATACAAATACATTATCGATCTTGGCAAAGAATTACCGCCCATGCCAGAAAGCTTACGCACCGA
>DAOORH010000387.1:0-1284 GCA_035389145.1 Cellvibrio sp. | reverse complement strand
ATGGTGAAACGAATTCAAGATACCGCTGCAAGTCTTTAATAATCTGCGATTTTTTCCCTTTTGGTGCATATAAAATCTGCTCAAACCCGCGTATAATCGCGGGTTTTGTGTTTATGGGCTGCTGGGCGGATTCTGCTCAAGCCGTTTTGAGATAATTTTGGAGATTCGCATGGCAGTTGAACAAACTCTTTCCATCATCAAACCTGATGCTGTAAGCAAGAACCACATTGGTGAAATTGTTTCCCGCTTTGAAAAGGCCGGTCTTACTATCGCGGCGCAACGCCTGATGCAATTGAGCCGTGCGCAAGCTGAAGGCTTTTACGCTGAGCATAAGGGCCGTCCTTTCTTCGATGGATTGGTTGATTTTATGACCTCTGGCCCAGTCGTAGTACAAGTTTTATCTGGTGAAAACGCTATTTTGGCAAACCGTGAACTGATGGGCGCTACTAACCCAGCAAATGCTGCTCCCGGCACTATTCGCGCTGATTTTGCTGAGGCGATTGATAAAAATGCAGTTCACGGTTCTGATTCTCCAGTTTCTGCTGCCCGTGAAATCGCTTATTTCTTCGCTGCAAGCGAAGTGATTGTTCGTTAATTATATTTTTTAAAGCTACACAGCAGGAATTACCATGACTGAGCACATTATCCCAACTTCTGACGCCGCACAGAATAACGTTGCAGCTGCTATTGAGGTGGCCCCAAGTGCTGTTGAGCTAGTAGAAACCAGCTCGACTAAAGTAAACCTGCTGGGTTTGTCGGAAGCAAAATTAATCGCATTTTTTGAAACCTTGGGCGAGCCGAAATTTCGCGCGGTGCAAGTGCTTAAGTGGATTCATCAATTGGGTGCAGACAGCTTTGACGACATGACCAATGTGAGTAAAAGTTTGCGTGCGAAGCTTAATGAATGCGCTGAAATTCGCATGCCAGAAGTTATCAAGCAGCTTGACTCAGTTGATGGTACTCGTAAATTTTTGATTCGTGTTTCGGGCAATAACGTTGTTGAAACTGTTTTTATTCCCGATGGTGATCGTGGTACTTTGTGTGTTTCATCGCAAGTTGGCTGCTCTCTCGATTGCAGTTTTTGCGCAACGGGTAAGCAAGGCTTTAATCGCGATTTAACGGCGGCAGAAATTATTGGGCAGGTTTGGATTGCGGCTAAATCTTTTGGTCAATTGGCCATTAATGGCCCGCGCGCCGTCACCAATGTGGTGATGATGGGCATGGGTGAACCACTGCTTAATTTTGATAACGTTGTCGATTCCATGAATTTAATGATGCACGACA
>DAOORH010000386.1:0-3652 GCA_035389145.1 Cellvibrio sp. | reverse complement strand
CCACCCAGTAACCACCGAAGTGGACGATGTGGAACGACAAATCCATGAGCTAGTCAATACAGTGGTGGATTCAGGCAAAAATTATGTTGTGATTTATCCCAATAATGACAGCGGTAGTGAAAGAATCATTAATGAATATGGACGTATTGAAAAAAACACGTTGAATTTTAAAGTCTATCCCTCTATGCGGTTTGATTATTTTTTGACGCTGTTAAAAAATGCTAAATTCATTATTGGAAATTCCAGCTCGGCTTTAATGGAGGCTCCTTATTATGGCGTGCCTGCCATCAACATAGGTACACGCCAATCTAATCGTGCCAATTTACCGAGCATCATTAATTGTCATTCTGATTTTATCTCTATGAAAAATGCTATTGCTGCAGTTGCAGGAGTATCATTTGAACCGATCCAGCATTTTGGTGAGGGCGATAGTAGTAAAAAATTCTTTGCAATATTGCAAGATGAACAACTGTGGGACACCAATAAACAAAAAACTTTTGTGGATATGTAAATAGGATGAAAGTACTGCACGTCGCCAGCTTCACAGGCAATATTGGTGATAATGCCAACCATATAGGTATGCGTTCCCGGCTTGAGGCTGTGCTTGCGACCAAGCCAGCTTATACAGAGTTGGAAATTCGTTATTGCTATCGTATTTATACCGGCGAAAATCGTTGGGCTTTTGATGACGCATTCGTAAAGCTGGCAAATGAACATGATCTGATTATTGTTGGTGGCGGTAATTTTTTTGAACCTTGGTTAGACGAATCCGCTAATGCGACCACGATTAATATCAGCAATAGTCGTCTGGAGAAAATCACTAAGCCATTAGTATTTTTTGGTGTGGGTTTTGATATTCATAAAGGCTGTACCGCAAGTAATTTGGAAAAATTTTCAGGCTTTCTAACCCAGTGTATTTCGCAACCCAATATTTTGATTTCTTTCAGAAATGATGGTTCGCTTAAAAACCTCAAGCTCGCTTATCCAGATCGTGAGGATTTGCATAATGGCGTTAAAGTAGTTCCTGATGGTGGGTTTTCATATTTCACTGATGAGAGTGCCGCCGCTTATTTACCATCTACTCGTTTCTGGGGAATCAATATCGCCTCAGATATGGAGGCGTTAAGATTTCCTGCAGGTGTTGCAGGCTATATTGGGTGGAAGGAGTTTTTAACATCTTATGCGCGCTTTTTAGAAGATGCGCTGATCAAGAATCCTGATTTAACGATTATATTATTCCCCCACATTTTTAAAGATGTGTTATCAATCGGGGAGTTTATGACCTATTTAGATGATCGCCTATGCCGCGACCGCGTCGTTGTAGCGCCTTTCGCGTGTGGCTGGCAGGCTTGCGATCATATTTTTTCACTCTACAAAAAATGTGACTTAGTAATGGGTATGCGTTTTCATACGAATGTGTGCGCCATAGCGCTGGATGTGCCGGCAATACCACTGATTAGCTACCCAAAGTTGCATGATTTATACGAAGAGCTGGATTTGCTGGAGCGGGCGGTGTATGCCAATCGCGAGAGTTTTTCGATAGAGTTACACGCGGTGGTAACCAAACTTCTTGCAGATACAAATGCGGTTAAACGCAAAAATGCAGTTGTGCGGCAGAATTTAAATACGGCTTCAAATGCGTTCTTTGATAGGCTTAAAGCCTTGCTTCATTAAAAGTGGCTTTGAAAAATTAAAGCCCGTCGAGTGTATTGACGGGCTATAGTCATGCGTTTATTTTAGTTTTTGCGATAAGTTCCGGCTGCGTTTATCTTGCTCAAGCAGACTGGATTTCATTTTCTGCACAGCCTGCTTCAGAAACTTTTGATAATAACCGACACAGGTATTAAAAATTTCTACGCCTTCCTCCTGTGAGCTCCCATTGTATAGCGATTTTGCTAATACAAAATCAAACGAATAAATACTACCTTTCAAAATGGAATAGGCGTACTGGGTGCTCTTATTTAAACCAGTTAGCAGCGCAATTTCATGCTGATTACTTAACATTTTAAATGCGTCTGTGCGATTCTTGGCTTTGCGAGCAAATAATTTTGCCATTTCTTCACAAAGTTTAATGGCAGGTTTAAAGTGTTTAGAAATTTCATGGTTTGATGAGATTTTCTTCAAGCCGTCATTGTTGAAATATTCTGAAAACAGAGTTTTGCAAAATTGGATTTTTTCCAAGGGTTCGCCTTTGTTGAGCACAATGTCTTCAATGTGCATTGGCGTGGTACCGCGAATTAATACGCCGTTACTGGTGTTATAACAGTTAATTTGCGGGTTTTGTTTTAACAGTGATTCAACTGTTAGGCGTGCATGCGCATAGACAGCAGTCGTGGTAATTTCGTTGCCGAAATTGCCGGGTAAGGTTTTGTTGCCAGATGCTTTTGCTTTATATAGATTCAAACTCTCTTGGTGTTCATCTTTAATATCATAATGTTTACTGAGTGATGAGTGATGTTGTCCATCGCTCGCAAAACCTAAGTCCAAGCCGGCAATATAAATCTCGGTAAATCCAAGTGCTGCAGCAAACGCCATACCGGTATTGCCCACTGTCGGATTAGACAGGGATAGATTTACCAGAAATTCATTTTCACCGATGTACTGACATAAAAAATGTGTTCCAAGGTCATTACTTTTCATGCCCATGCCCCGCGTTTTGAATAGATCAAAAGTATCGGGGTGAACGGTGTTTAGTCCCAAGCAGATAATACTTTCGCGGAACTCGGGGGTGGTTGATGTTTCAATCCACTCGACTACTGGGCGAGTTCGTTCCATCTCAACATGGAAGTCAGGCCTTATTCCAGCTTTACTCAACGATCCCAATGCTGTGCCACATGAAAATATAATAATTTCATGTTGGTGTTCGCGTAAAAATTCAATCGCGGAGTCGAGCGATGGGCCGTTAGCTACAACAAATGCGGGTAGGGTTATTGATTTTTTATTGAGCAGTATGTGATCCCGTAAAATGGGGATCTCATGCCGGTAGTTTGCCACTGAGTGCGACAGGCTAACCTGTTCGTCATCAAAATAGCCCATGGCACCAATCATAGTGGGGAGCTTTTCAAAAAATAGAGCCGTAGCTTCCTTCATCTCGGGGCTGCTTAGATGATCAAAGATATAAGGCTTTACCGCGTTAAATAATCCGATTTGATTCAGGTAACGGCGGATGAGTTCAAAGCTACCATTGGCGTCTTGCCCTAGCACCAAGTTCAACGTGCTGTAGTCCCTATCAAAATAATCGTAGAGTTTATGCCAATCAATTGTGTGCAGCGATGCATAAAAGTTATCTTCGTGGGGTTCAATAATACACATGTGCTGTATTTTAGTTTTTTCCAGCAGCATAGGAATGTGGTAACCGATGCCCACTCCGTGAACTAGCATGAATTGAGTCGTGTCTTCCACTACGGTTGCTCGATCTGTTCGCTCCATGCCATTTATGTAATCAATGAGCGGATTCATATTGTTAATATGCGCATCATTTTCTGGGTCAATTGCTTTTGTGGTGCGTGCGGTGATGCGGTAAGAGGTGGGTAAGTCTTTATATTTGTCGATATATTCTTGGCAAAAAATTAAGGGGTCCTTGTTGTATACGGGGTGCTTATTGCCCTCCATATTAAAGAGGTTGATGTAGCCCTCGTCAGTAAATACTAGC
>DAOORH010000385.1:0-3654 GCA_035389145.1 Cellvibrio sp. | reverse complement strand
GTCAAGCCCAAATGGATTTCTGATCACCTCTGCTGGACGGGCACTCAAGGTATTAACCTGCATGATTTAATGCCCCTCCCCTACACCGAAGAAGCGCTTACGCATTTAGTTGCTCGTATTACACACGTGCAAGATTTTTTAGGGCAGCGGATTTTATTGGAAAATGTCTCCAGCTATTTAACCTATCAGCATTCCACAATTTCCGAATGGGAGTTTTTACGTGCCGTTTCGCAACAATCGGATTGTTTAATTTTGCTCGACATCAACAATATTCACGTAAGTGCACACAATCACGGTTTTGATCCTCTCACTTATTTAGCAGCAATACCTGCAGACCGAATTCAACAAATTCACCTAGCTGGACATTTAAACAAAGGTGATTACAGCATAGATACTCACGACCATGAAATCATTGATTCAGTGTGGGATCTCTATGCAGAAAGCGTCAAACGTTTTGGTCATGTCAGCACTATGATTGAACGCGATGACGATATTCCACCGCTAAACACTTTGCTAACCGAATTACAAAAGGCACGCGATATTTCTGCCGTCGCCTTAACGCAACAACAACCTCTTACCTACGCCTAATTAAAGAAAGGATATTTTATGACGAACTTGTGGAATCATTTTCTAGATATCACTCTACGCGGGCCAGAAAAAATTGCCGCTTATTTACAATGGTTAGCACCACTGGTTGCACGCTTGGTGGTTGGGGAAATTTTTATGACCGCAGGCTGGGGCAAGCTGCAAAATCTGGATGCCATGATTGAGAATTTTACCAGCTGGGGAATTCCCTTCCCGCATATTCTTACCCCTTTTACCTCTGGCGCAGAATTTGTGTGCGGTATATTGCTTATGCTAGGTTTATTTACACGAATTTCAGCAGGCATATTAGGCGTGATTATGATTGTCGCAATTAAAAGTGTACTCTGGGGTGACGTAGATTCGCTCGATACTTTATTAGGTTTCTCAGAGACAGCATATCTTGCAATTTTCTTCTGGCTTGCGGTTGCCGGCTCAGGGAAAATTTCCATCGATCATTGGTTAACGCGCAAATAATATTATGAGTCATAAAACTCTCGCTGAATTACAGCTGGCGCTACAAGATTTTTTGCTGGATAAAACACTAGACGCTAGCGCACTTACGCTTGAAACGCCTAACTTTTCTAAACAAGAGCGTTTACAGATTTATCATGAAGCCTATCGTTTGCGCTTAATTGACGCGCTGCGCAATGATTATCCCGCTTTAGAAACTTATGTAGGTGATGAAGAATTTATTCTCCTCGCGACAGAATTTATTGCTGAATATCCATCGCATAACCCGTCACTGCGTTGGCTGGGTGAAAAGCTGCCCAATTTTTTACGCAATCATGAACACTGGCAAGAGCCCGTAGAGGTTGTAGAGCTAGCAGAGTTTGAATGGCAACAAGTCATGGCGTTTGATGCTGCAGACACATCGCTCGCAAGCATTGATGAGTTGCGCACACTGCCGCCAGAACAATGGATGACGCTTAAGCTAGAGCTGCATCCATCGTTACAATTAATGCATTTTTATAGCAATGCGCCGACGCTCTGGAATACGTTAACGAAAGATACAACAGCTATTGCAATAGAAGTCTCACAAACAACGCAGGCGTGGTTAATGTGGCGAGAGAACTTGCAAGTTGTCTATCGCCCAATTGAGACGACCGAAGCTTGGGCCCTCAATGCATTTACAACACAGAAAAATTTTTCCGATGTATGCGAAGGATTATGCGAATGGATTGCAGCAGAGCAAGTGCCTGCACAAGTGGCGCAATATTTACATCACTGGATTCGCGGTGGCTTAGTGGTAAAAATTCACTAACCCACCTCAAAATTCATTAAGTAGAAATTAATTCGCCAAAACCAATTCCCACTGCTTATCCAAGCGTTTAGGCGAAATAGGAATCTGGGTTTTCAACGTCTGCGCAAACAACGATACGCGCAGCTCTTCTATCCACCAGCGATATTCAATCAGCGCTGGGTTTTGTGTCATTACAAACGCGCCCTCCTTTTCAATATATTCCTGAAGGCGCTGCCAATAAGGTTGAATCTCTAAAAGAGCGAGTTTATCTTTTTGTGGATTAAGCACCGCTTTTTCCAACCGTAGCTGGATAGCCCGCAAATAACGTGGGTATTGGCGCAACCATTCATCCGGCGTTTTGTAGACCAAGCCCACATAAAACAGCTGCTTCAACTGTTCCTGAATATCGCTTAGTGCAAATGCCAAGGCCAGTGCATTTTTTTGTTGTTTGATATTTTTCTTAACATCCACTAGCAATTTCAAACTGGCGAGCAGATGGCTACAAATTTCCTGCGCTGCGACCACTAACTTATCGCGAATAGCGTCAACCAAAGTATCAAACTCTACTTTAGTGCGCGGCAACTGTGTTTGATCCGCCAATGCCAGCTGTTTAATCGCTGCCAAAATAATATCGTCAGCAACTTGATCGCGAGAGCCAATACCCGCGAAAGTCAGCGCAATATCCTGCCCTTTTAACAACTCTTTCTGTAAATATTTTACCGCTTGATTGAGCTGTAGAAACATCAAACGCGCAAGACCGCGCTGGCTTAACTCCAACGCCTGTTGCGGATTATCCAATACTTGTAATGCGACCGATGTGGTTTTATCGGCGAGTGCAGGATAAGCACGAATGCCAATACCGTTGCGCTGCAATTGAATCGCTTGCGGCAAGTTTTCAAAATCCCATTGTGTAATATTATCGCGTTCAATATTGGTGGCCGCCGACTGAATATTTTGTTGCACCTGCGCACGATATTTTTCGCGCAGCGGTATTAGATCGCGACCACTGGCAATAACTTTGCCCTTGTCATCCACCACTTTAATATTAAATCTGTAGTAGTTATCGACTTGGGTTTCAAGCCAAGCATCCACGCCTACATCCACACCCGCCTGACGCTTAAGCTGCAAGCCAAGCGCATCGGTAAGTGCTTTATTATCAGGCGCCATAGCGGCCAATGCTTTATCAACCACATCGGGCACAGGCACAAAATGTTTGCGCAAAGACTTGGGTAAACTTTTAACCAAGTTAATACACTTATCACGCAACATTCCCGGCACCAACCACTCCAAACGCAGCTCCGGAAGTTGATGAAGCAAACTCATGGGAACATGAATGCTAACACCGTCATCCGGATGATTAGGTTCAAAATGATAAGTGAGTGGAAACACCATGCTGCGCCATTCCAACTCATTAGGAAATTGGGCGTGAGTAATATCCAGCGCGCCGTGGCGCATTAGCGTTTCGCGGCTGATATGGAGGACCTTGGGATTTTCTTGCTCGGCCTTTCTGCGCCAATTTTCAAATCCCGCTAAGTTAATAATATGCTCAGGAATAAGCTCATTATAAAACTCAAAAATAACCTGTTCATCCGCCAGAATATCGCGACGACGGGATTTCGCTTCAAGATCATCCAACTCTTTTAAAAGATTTTGTTGGTGTGTAAAGAAATCGTCGACTGTACCCTTACGCTGTAAATTTTTACGTTTGGGGTGCTCTGCATATAATCCCTCCACAAACGCCGCGCGAATAAATACCTCGCGACACACCAAGGGGTCAATATGCGAATAAATAACGGATCTTTTTTCAATTAAGGTTAAGCCATAGAGGC
>DAOORH010000384.1:0-3691 GCA_035389145.1 Cellvibrio sp. | reverse complement strand
TGCTGAACCCAATGATATTTCAACTCAAGTATTTGAGTTGGTGACGTCTTACACCGATAAAGGTAGTTCGGGTATTGCCCCAATAAATGTTAAAAAATCGGTTGCGATAATTCCTGCACGTTTCTACATTTATCCAATTATCGATTTTTCTTCTGTGGATAAGTTGATTGAGAAGGCGAGACACAAGAGGCGCGAAACTGTTAAGTTGCCAGCCACGGGTGCATGGATAAATATGCCCCTAGGTAAATATGATTTAACAAGTATTACTGCGCTGCGTATTGGCGCTTGGGCAACGCTGCAAGGCACCGCGTGGCAATATGAATTGCGTAGTGGTTCTGCAACGGGTGCTGTTATTGCGAAAGGCGAAAATCTTTCAAGTATCGCAGATACCTATGCGCGCGCTGAGCTTAAGCTACAAGCGCAGTCGGGCCATCAGGATCTTTATTTGGCTATTCGCAGTAATGGTAAATCAGAAAGTGAATTGCATTTATTGGATGCTTCGTTTCATCGATAGACCTTATGCGTCATTGTGAATAAAAAAGGCCCGATTCTATTATGAGAATCGGGCCTTTTTTTGACACCTTATTTACATCAATACCTAGAATGAAAATTCTGAGTGATTTATTTTTTGAAGGTTGCCCAAATAGGGCAGTGGTCAGATGCTTTTTCTAAACCTCTGATCTCGTAGTCGATACCTGTATCGACACATATCGACTGTAAAGGTTTTGTGGCGAGAATTAAATCAATTCGCAGGCCTCGCTTGGGGGTATCCTCAAAGCCACCACTGCGGTAATCAAACCAGCTAAATAAATTGGTGGTGTCAGGGTTTGATTCGCGGAAAGTATCTTTAAACCCCCATGCCAATAATTCATTTAACCACTCGCGCTCTTCCGGCAAAAAGCTACATTTACCGGTGCGTAGCCAACGCTTGCGATTGTCTTCTCCGATACCTATATCGCAATCTTGATGAGAGATATTCATATCGCCCATTAAAATAATCTTGTCGTCGGGGGTATGGTTGCTTTTTAAGTAGCTCAGTAAATCTGCGTAAAACTTTGCTTTTGCGGGAAATTTAATAGGATGGTCGCGTGATTCACCTTGTGGAAAATAGCCGTTAAGAACGGTGACTTCGCCATGGGGTGTCTCGAAGGTGCCGCCGATAAAACGGCGCTGCGCAGTTTCATCGTCAGTTGGGAAGCCTTTTAAGGTTGCTTTAAAAGGGTAGCGCGAGAGTAAGGCAACTCCATAGTGAGTTTTTTGGCCGTGAAATACAAAGTTATAGCCCAGCTTTTCAATATCCGCTACTGGGAAATCGGGGTCATTAACTTTGGTTTCTTGAAGGCCAATAAAATCCGGCGAATGAGTTTCTATCATCGTTTCTAAATGGCTTAGGCGCATGCGAATGCTGTTTACGTTAAAGGAAATGGCTTTCATAGACTAGGCTGCTTTTAAAAAGTAAATGGCTTCGATAGGGTAGATTGCTGTTAAAAAGCGTTTGTCACCATAAAAAACCCGAGCATATAAACTCGGGTTTGGTTGGCATGAATAAAGGTTAAGGGTTTGTGGCTTTTTGAGCCAATTGATTTTTGGTTTGTAAAATAAAATCGCCCAAAATCTTTCCGGTTTCAACAAGGTAAGGATCTTTTTCTGGCTCTAGATCTTTTTTCTTGGGTTCGACAGATTCATCTTCATCTTTCTTCAGTTCTCTGGCTTTGAAGTCCGCGTAATTTGCATAAACTGGCTCGCCTTTAGCTTTACGTTTTTGGTTTTCAATATCCAACGTCCGCTGCTCAATAAGTTTTTGCTCTTGTTGACGCGTGGCGAGTTTCAACGAAACAATTTTTTTATTGGTGAGCTCTTCGTAAAAAGCTGCTTGCTGTTGAACATACACAAATTCTGGGTCGGCTTTCACTCGCTCATTATGCGCAGGTTTAAGTGCAGGTAGAACAGCGCCAATGTTGTTGTATACATCATGGGGTGCCGGACGAACTTGGTCCCAAGGTAATGCATTATCGTAACTGCTTTCTCCCAGCTCCTTGGTGTTTACAAGGCTTGGCAATTCGATGTCTGGGATAACGCCACGATGTTGCGTGCTATCGCCAGAGACACGATAAAATTTAGCCTGAGTAAGTTTTATATGGCCTTCGCCTTTTTCTATCGGCATATAAGATTGAACCGAGCCTTTACCCCAAGTGGTAGAACCTACAACTAAACCTCGGCCATAGTCCTGAATTGCACCTGCAAAAATTTCAGAGGCAGAAGCGCTGAAGCGATTAATCAACACAATCATTGGGCCACGATAAACTGCGGGTGTAGTCGCACGAACATCGCGGTTAACAACTTCTCCCTGACGAATTTGCACCACAGGACCTGGGTTTATAAATAAATTGGTAAGTGTTGCTGCTTCCGGTAGCGAGCCGCCACCGTTATCACGCAAATCTACAATGAGGCCGTCAACATTTTCTTGTCGCAGCTCCTGCATTAGCCGATAGACATCGCGCCCTACGCTGGCTTCAGCATCAAAGTTTCCGTAAAAAACGGGAATATCAATAACGCCCAGTTTTAACGTTTGCGCACCATTTTTAATATTCAAAATAGATTTTTTGGCTTTTTGATCTTCAAGCTGAATGGTGTCGCGTTTAATTGAAATAATTTTATGTTCAGTAACGGTTGGGTCGGCAGCAATAACTTCCAAGCGAACTATAGTGCCTTTAGGCCCTTTGATTTTTTTAACAACATCCGTTAGCCGCCAGCCAATAATATCTTCAAATTCGCCTTTCTCGCCCTGGGCAACGCCAACAATTTTATCATTGGGTTTTAATTGCCCTTGCTTTTCAGCCGGGCTTGCGGGAATCAAGCGCGCGACCTTGGTGTAGTCTTCATCGGTTTTCAATTCCGCGCCAATGCCTTCAAATTTATTGGTCATGCTAGTCGCAAAATTTTGCGAGTTATCGGGTGATAAGTAATTGGTATGCGGATCAAACAATGTGGTCAGCGAATTCATAATAATGCTGAATACTTCTTCTGACGTTTGTTGTTTAAAATAACGTAGCTGTGTGGCGTATCTTTTGCGCAATGTAGTACGACTTTCCTCCAGCGATTTACCGCTGAGCATAGAGCTTAATAAACTGGCCTTGAGATGTTGCATCCACAGCTTATCTGCGTCTTCAAGCGTAAGTGGCCAGCTTTCGTGTTTTCTATCAGCTTTAAATGTTTCGTCGGTATCAAAAGTGAAGACTAGCTTTTTATCGTCCAGCATAGCGATAACGTTGGTTAAGCGAGCGGTAAAGCGCTCACCAAAGCGATGGTATATGCTAAAACCGTTGTTGAGTTTGCCTGCTTTAAAATCATCATCAAAAGTTTTGCGATATTTATCGAATTCAGCGATATCGGCTGCAATAAAAAAGTTTTTTGAAGAGTCGAGAGTCTGTAGGTATTCATCCAAAAAGCGCGAACTCAAGCTATCGTTCAACTCCTGCTTGCGGTAGTGATGCTGATTCAGTTGATTAACGATCTCGATAGCTGTTTTAGACTGAATTTCAATAGGTTTTAATTTGGGTGTAGCCGCGGTGTCGAGAGCAAAACTGCTCAGGCTAAATGTAATTGCTGAGGCTATAAAAGAAGTGCGTAAAAAGCGACAAAACAAGGGTTGCATAAACAGATCTCAAGGGTTGAACGACCGTAAGACTCT
>DAOORH010000383.1:0-3698 GCA_035389145.1 Cellvibrio sp. | reverse complement strand
CACGAACAACAAGACGATGGGGTAAATCATCGCCATTTTAATGCGCGCTTGAATCTGCTGGCTGCTCTGGGTGTAATCCGCCAAACGCTCTAATACCGGCCCCAAATAACCGGAGCTTTCACCGGCGCGCACCAAGGCGCGATACATATCGTTAAAGGCGATAGGGTTTTCACCTAATGCCTGCGCCAAGCTAAAACCTTCCAACACCTTAGTGCGCACACCCAGCACGATACGTTTGATATTGGGTTTATGCGCTTGCTTGCCGGTGGCATGAAGGGCTTCATCTAGCGGCAAACCCGAGCGAACTAAGGACGCCAATTGGCGCGTGATAATACTCAAATCGCGATTGCTTAAACGGCTCGCCCAGCGCTTGCGCCAACCGCTTAAATCGAGGCCGTCATCGCTCGCCTTTTGCGGCTGATCATGGGCGCTTTCTACTTCCAGCGGCTTAAGTTTTTTGGCGCGCAATTGGCTGCGCACATGGCGCTCAGAATCGGCTTCAATAATACCCTTAACGGTTTTACCCGTTTCGTTCAAAGCCTTGTAACTGTATGCGCCCATAACCGCTTCCTAAAACCCGTTAAAGCTGTGTAGTAACACGCAGCACTTCTTCCATGCTGGTGATGCCATCCAATACGCATTGACGGCCATCATCGCTAATCGAAAGGCTGTGTTTACGGGCTTCAGCCAGCAGCTCCTGCTCGCCAGCTTGTTCGTGAATGAGATGGCGCAAGCGCTCATTAATCTCAATTAACTCATAAATACCCTTACGACCGCGATAGCCCTGATTATTGCAATGCGAACAGCCAACAGGGCGGAAAATCGGGGTATTTTCAGGCAACTTGAGCATGGCTCGCTCAGATTCCACCGGCATATAAGATTCTTTACAGTGGTTGCAGAGCAAGCGCACCAAGCGCTGTGCCATCACCACTTCAAGGCTGGATGCCAACAAGAAAGGCTCAACACCCATATCTTTTAAGCGCAGCACCGCACCAATCGCTGTGTTGGTGTGGAGCGTTGATAACACCAAGTGACCGGTCAGCGATGCCTGAATCGCAATTTCAGCGGTTTCGCCATCGCGGATCTCACCTACCATGACCACATCCGGATCTTGGCGGAGAATTGCCCGCAAACCACGCGCAAAGGTCATTTCAACTTTAGGGTTAACTTGGGTTTGGCCAATACCTGGCAGCAAATATTCCACGGGGTCTTCGATGGTTAGAATATTGCGGCTACGGCTATTGATATGGCTTAAACCAGAATAAAGCGTGGTGGTTTTACCGGAGCCCGTGGGGCCGGTAACCAGAATAATGCCATGCGGCTTGAGTAAGGCGCGGCTGAGTTTGTCTTGCACCGCTTTGGGCATCATCAATTGATCGAGCGATAGCTGACCCGCCGACTGATCTAACAGACGCAATACAATACGTTCGCCGAATGCAGAGGGAATAGTCGATACACGAATATCCACCGCATGACCTGCAAGGCGAACGGTAATGCGACCATCCTGCGGTAGGCGTTTTTCGGCGATATCCAAGCGCGCCATAACCTTGAGGCGAGATACCAATACGGGCGCTAATTCTGGCTTGGGAGATAGCACTTCATTCAAAACACCATCGATACGGAAACGTACCGATACACGATCTTCAAAGGGCTCAAGGTGGATATCCGATGCACCTTCACGCACAGCTTGAGAGAGAATGGCGTTGATCAAACGGATAATCGGGGCATCATCATCACCAGCCAATAAGTCAGTCCGTTCGGCCAAATCTTCGGCCATAGATGACAAATCAAACTCGGCGCCCAAGTCATCCACCGCGCGCTGGGCTGCGCCATCGCCGCTTTGGTAATCTTTGGTGAGGCGCTTTTGAAAGTCATCGGCCGCAATTTCTTGCAAGGTAAAACCATCGCCCAAATAGCGTTGTAACTCGAGGAGCACATCTAAGGTTAACCCTGGGCGATGCAACACCACTTTGCTTTCAGCATCAGCGAGCATCACGCCCTGTGCGGATGCAAAACTAAACGGCAGACGAAAGCTGTCAGCCTCTTCACTGTCAGGCTTATCCAAGTTAACCGTTGACTCGGTACCCAAGGCCGGCAGGTCAATAATATCTGCCGCCTCAGGCGCCATTACATCTTCATTGGTGACCATTATTCACCTGTAACAGGCGTTAGAGTGGGCGCTGGGGCGACAGTGGGTTCAACTGGCGCAGTTGGCGCGGTAGTGGATATAGATTCTGCGGTTACGTCCACGCTGGATGTCCACTCCGGCAACACAGGTACGGATTTAGAACCTTTGCGACGAGCCTCTAACTCTGCATCGCGAATGAGTTTGTATTTTTCTGCCGTTGCGCCTTCAAGGGTTTTATCATCCCGAATGACAGTCGCGCGAATAAACACCAACAGGTTGGTTTTTACTTTAGAGCTAGAGTCATTGCGAAATAACTTACCTAGCACGGGAATACTTCCCAAGAGTGGTACACGCGAAGAACTTACTTGCACTTCATCTTTGATCAGGCCGCCAAGAACAACGGTTTGGCCATCAGATACTAAAATCTGCGTATCAATTTTGCGCTCATCTGTAATCGGCCCCTCAGGGCTATCTTTATTGGAAAGCCCAGATACCTCCTGCTTGATATCCATAATCAGACTGTCACCATCATTGATATGAGGAGTAACTTCCAATGAAATACCAACAGATTCCCTGTTGATTGGCGCAATCGAGCTCAAATAACTCTGCTGGGTAGCGCCTCCGGAGGGTATTACGTTTCCAGTTCTAAAGGGTATTTTTTGTCCAATAGATATCTTTGCCTTGGTATTATCCGTAGTTAGCAAGCTGGGGGTTGAGAGCACATTAGTATCCCCATTGTTTTGGAGCATGTTCACCAAGCCCATAAAGTTGGTTTGCGTACCCAACCTCGCTACGCCGAAAGTTTGACCTGGAATTGAGGCCAAACCTAGCGCAAGCTTGGCGCTTGCAGTATCACGCTCTCCCTGTGTTGCACCTAATTTTGCTGTTGAAGCCTCTATACCTAGAGCCGCAATGGGGCTTTTATCAACAACTGAACTCCCAAAACCATTTTTAGTATCAGAAAAGAGCCATTGCAGCCCGAGCTGCTTATCCAGCGTTCCTTGAACCTCCACAATAATCGCCTCAACCAACACTTGTGCACGGCGAATATCGAGCTGGTCAACTACCGCGATTAAAGAGCGCATATTATCGCCATCGGCGGTAATCAATACCGAGTTGGTAGCCTCATCAGCTTGTACATTAGTTTGTGCATTAGCTCCTTCACCCGGCTTAGCACCCTGATTTTGCCCCTGAGACATACTCGTCAACACCTTGGCGACATCCACGGCCTTGGCATATTTGAGATAGACAACACGCACATTGGAGTTTTTGGACTGCGGGCGATCCAAGCTTTCAACCACGCCTTTAATACGCTGGCGCGACATTTCGTCGCCACTGATAATCACCGCATTGATACGCTTATCTGCAACTACCACAGGTGGAGAAGTAGTGACACCACGGTTGGGATCAGGCTTTTCCAATTGGGTAATCATGGCCACTACATCTACCGCTTGGGCATAGCGCAGCTGCACGACATCGGTAGCAAGTACTGCTGCCTTGTCCATTTGCAAAATTAAGTCATTAATACGGGCAATATTGGCGCGCGTATCGCTAATAATTAATGCGTTAC
>DAOORH010000382.1:0-3718 GCA_035389145.1 Cellvibrio sp. | reverse complement strand
TACCGCAAATACTGACCCACCTGCGCCGGTTAAGCCCAGCACGAGTCCAATGATTAGGCCGATCAATAACAGCATAGGGCTATCCTATTTTGCTTAGCGATTCCAAGGCATATTTCTATTAGCGATTCCAAGGCGCTCTCTATTAACGATTCCAGGGCATCTTGGCAATCATCATTCCCATAGGGCAAATATCGGTGAGGCCGGAAAAGGTTAGGCCTGCGCCGACAAACGCAGACACACCGTAAAATACAGGACTGACCCAAGTGCCTAAAACCACACCGATAATCACCAACAAGCCCGCGACTATACGAACTTGGCGCTCTAGTGGAATGACCTTAGGCCCAGTTTCTTGCAGCTGAATGTTGGATTGTTTAACCGCATTCATGCCGCCTTCAATCACATAAAGCTCGGCATCAAGGGTGCCTTTGAGTTGATCAGCCGCCATTTCTGCACGGCGACCGGCTTGGCACAGCAGGTAAACATGAGAGCCATTTTTGCCGCTCTTAATTATTTCTTCTTTTAAGCGTTCAGTGGTCAGCTCGTGCAGTGGAATGTGCAGGCAATCGGGCAGGCCAGCGGCTTTTACTTCGGCGGCGGTACGTACATCCAAAATACACATGTCAGTCGTTTTTTGGCTCATTAAATCAACGGGGTGTATGCGTTTGTGGCTCATAATTCTTCTCCAATAAAGTCAGTAAATTAAAGGGTAGGACAATAAATGGACTGTAAAACGGCAATAATTTTGCTCGCCTCAGTTCCATTTACCTTGTAATAAACGGTCTGGGATTCTTTGCGGGTAGCCACCAAACCGGCTTCACGCAAGCTGGCTAAATGTTGGGATAGGGCTGACTGACTCAGCGGAACCCTTTCATTGAGCTCACCAACACGCAACTCTCCATCCATTAATGTGCACATAATCATTAAGCGATGCTCGTTCGCCATAGCCTTCAACAAATTGGCAGCTGCGCGGGCGTGAATTTGCATATCAGTATTAATTTCCAGTGTTTCGCTCATGATCTAATTCCTCAACCTGTGTTCATAAGTTAAGTATATTTCAAAATATTAAATTAGCAATACCTAAATTAATATTTGATTATTTAGAAAATACTGATATATTTGATTTAAATCAGGGTATGGGATCTTGAGTGCCCCTAAACTGGATTAAGAAAGATAATCCTTGAGCTTCTCGCGATCCTAAGTCGTCTCTAGCTCTATCACGCAACTAAGTGCTTTGTTGGCTAGATGTGTTGGACTTGCCGGAGTGTCGGCTCGCCATAAGCTAGAGGGTGCTTCAACAGGAGGTTCAAATGGCCAAGATAGTGTTTGTTGGTGCAGGTTTGGGTGGTATGGCGGGCGCATATGAGATGCGCACTGCTCTGGGCGATCAGCATCAAGTGGTGATGATTAATGAGCGCGAAACCTTTCAGTTCGTGCCATCCAATCCATGGCTTGCGGTAGGTTGGCGGGAAGCAGAGCAAATCAGTTTTCCAATTCGCCCTTACTTTGAAAAGAAAGGCATTGAATTTATTGCTAAGCGAGTTGATGACATAGACCCCATCAACAAAAAAATCACTCTAAACGATGGCGCGCTGCTTGATTACGATTATTTGGTGATTGCCACAGGGCCGCGTTTGGCATTTGAAGAAATACCGGGGTCTGGCCCGCATGGTGGTTTCACCCAATCCATTTGCACGCTGGATCATGCTCAGCAAGCCCATGAAGATTTTAAAAAGCTGCTTGAAAACCCCGGCCCTGTTGTTATTGGCGCCATGCCCGGTGCCAGTTGTTTTGGCCCCGCTTATGAATATGCATTTATTTTAGACACTGCATTGAGCCGTGCGGGAATTCGTCATCGTGTGCCCATAACCTATGTGACCAGCGAACCCTATATCGGCCATCTTGGTTTGGCAGGTGTGGGGGACTCAAAAGGCATGATGGAATCCGAGTTGCGTAAACGCCATATCAACTGGATTACCAATGCCAAAACAACCCACGTAGAAGACGGAAAATTATTTGCGGATGAATTAAATGCGCAAGGCGAAGTGATTAAGCAGCACGAGTTGTCTTTTGTGCATTCCATGATGTTGCCATCCTTCAAAGGCGTAGATGCAGTCGCAAAAGTTGAAGGTTTGTGCAACCCCCGCGGCTTTGTGCATATTGATCGGCATCAGCGCAGTACTAAATACCCCAATATTTTCTCGGCCGGTGTTTGCGTGGCCATCCCACCCATTGAAGTAACTCCTGTGCCTACTGGAGCGCCCAAAACTGGCTACATGATTGAATCCATGATGACCGCGCTAGTGCACAACATTGCGGCTGAATTGAAAGGCGAAACAGCTGATTTTGAAGGCAGTTGGAGTGCATTTTGTTTGGCGGATATGGGCGATACCGGCGCGGCATTTATTGCGGTACCGCAATTACCGCCACGCAATATCATGTGGTACAAGCAGGGCAAGTGGGCGCACCTTGGAAAAATAGCGTTTGAAAAATATTTCATCGCAAAAATGAAAAGTGGTGTATCTGAACCTTTTTACGAAAAGTGGTTATTAGATGCTATAGGTTTGCGCCGCCTCGATAAAAAGATGCATCACTATTAGACAGTGCTAGACGTATGAGATGTGTGGCGGATAGCAATTAGCTGCCGTCACACGCTTAATTTAAAATTGATATAACTCAATTCACTCATTCGCTTTTTAATTGAATATAGTTCGCTGAGTATATTAACCGCTTAAGGAGCTTCGGAATATGTTAGAACGTTGGCGAGAGCGGCTTCCTCATGATTCAATTTTCCGAAAGCCCTTGGTGTTTGAGATTGCGCTGGTACTTATATTAAAAATAATTTTGTTGATTGTGCTCTGGCAGTTTGCATTTAAACCACTAAAGCCTTTTGTTCCACCGAGTATTGACGAGCAACTTTTATCTTCAACTTCTATTTCAATGAAGGAATCTCACCATGACTGAGCTTGCTGTAGATTTGTCGCGGTTGCAATTTGCACTCACTGCGATGTATCACTTTATTTTTGTGCCTTTGACTCTAGGGCTGGCTTTTATTCTTGCCATTATGGAGTCGGTATATGTCATGACCGGAAAAGAAATCTACAAGGATATGGTTAAATTTTGGGGGAAGTTGTTCGGTATAAATTTCGCCTTGGGGGTAACAACCGGTTTAACCATGGAATTCCAGTTTGGTACTAACTGG
Source organism: Cellvibrio sp. (assembly GCA_035389145.1). Taxonomy (GTDB): domain Bacteria; phylum Pseudomonadota; class Gammaproteobacteria; order Pseudomonadales; family Cellvibrionaceae; genus Cellvibrio. Next base: position 519 of record DAOORH010000382.1, on the reverse strand, counting down.
GCCTATTACTCGCATTATGTGGGCGATATTTTTGGTGCGCCACTCGCCATTGAAGGTTTGATGGCCTTTTTCCTTGAGTCTACCTTCGTTGGTTTGTTTTTCTTTGGTTGGGATAGACTCACCCGCGTACAACATTTAGCAGCAACTTGGCTGGTGGCCATTGGCAGTAGTTTGTCAGCTTTGTGGATTCTAATCGCTAATGCGTGGATGCAAAATCCAGTAGGTTCTGAATTTAATTACGAAACCATGCGGATGGAAGTCACTAACTTTTCAGAGGTGATTTTTAATCCTGTTGCGCAGGTGAAATTTGTACACACGGTTTCGGCAGGTTACGTAACTGGCGCTATGTTTGTGTTAGCCATATCGTCTTACTATTTGCTTAAACGACAAGATGTTGCGTTTGCTAAGCGCTCTTTTGCCATTGCATCGGCATTTGGTTTTGCATCTATTCTTTCAGTGATTATTTTGGGTGATGAAAGTGGTTATGAAATTGGCGATGTGCAAAAAATGAAATTGGCT
>DAOORH010000381.1:0-3718 GCA_035389145.1 Cellvibrio sp. | reverse complement strand
CCAGTTGCCTCTACAGAAACTGGTTTAACTTTAATGCGTTGTTCTTCGGTAGGTAGACGTAAAATATTTGCGCGATTGCGACCAAAGGGATCATTCCATAAGTCGCGCTCAACATTAGGTACAACGGAGTAGATTACGCTTGGAATAATTAATTCGCCGCTTTCCTGAGGGAAGAGGGCATAGTTACTCTCAAGTATTAAATGTTGCTTGCCATTGATATTGCTGACGTACTGTTTGGCTTTGTCTGATAGGGGAATCAGTACCGCATTCTTAATCTCTAAAGGTTGCATTTCTGCTTGGCTTAAATTGACTTGCGATATCAATTTAATCGTGACCAATATTTGCTCTTGCACATAAACATCATTTTTACTGACTTCAATATTAACTCTTACAGGCTCGTCACCATTCGCTTGCGTTTGACTTTTTTGGCTAACATTAATTTCAATCGCATCGCTTACAGAATTATCAACATTAAACGAAGGGATTAATAGTTTACCCACTCGCTTAGGAGCAAGCGTCAGTTGCCACACTTTTTTAAACTCTGTGCCACTATTGGTGATAGACGTAAACTGGCTTTGGTTGTTGGAAAGAATCTCAAAATCATTTTTGAGTGTATTAAAATCTGGTGTACCGCTGGCTCGCGAATTAGCGGCAATTGTTAATGTGAAGGTTTCTTGAATGCTAATTTCGTTGCGATCCACACTTGCAGTTAGTTGATCCGCTTGTGCTAGCCCACTGATAATAATGAGCGTAAATACAAATAGGCTGCGCCATAGCGCATGAAAGTTGAGTGTGTTCATAATCTTGGTTGCCATAGTCTTATTTGTCATTGTCTTGATAGTCATGGTCATTACAAACGTTGATCTGCATTGTTATCGGGTGATTTCAAGTCGCCATCGGCTTGCTTCTGGCGATTAAGATCATATTGATATTTAAATTTGTTGTGTAACAAGCCTGCTGGGTCATCGGGTACGCGCCGTAGCCATTGTTCAAGCGCTTGCTTTTGTTCTGGTGTTAACTTGCTTTCATCCAGTTGTGCGGCTTGCTGTGCGGTGTTACCAGTAGAACCTGCGGCAGAAGATGCTTGAGACTCTTGTTGTGCTTGCCCAGCACTTGAGGACTGGCCTGATTTCGCTTTATTAGCCTCTTGCGAACTTTGCTGAGCGCTTTGCGAAGACTGCTGTGCAGATTCTTTTGCTGAGTCTTTGCCATTGTTAGCGCTGGAGCTTTGGCTATTGCGTTGCTGTTGATCTTTTTTTTCTTGATTCTCTTTATCATTTTGGTTTTTAGAATCTTGATTCTGTTGATCACCGTCCTTTTCTTCGGGATTTTGTTTGTCAGAATCTTGCTTACCATCCTTGTTTTGCTGATCTTTTTGGTCCTTATTTTTATCCTTCTCGTTTTGATCTTGTTGTTGGTCTTGCTGTTGATTTTTTTGCTGCTTCAACAGCTTTTCAGTAAGCGCACGATTCTTTTTGGCGTCTTCCAATTTGGCATCGCGCTTTAAGGCTTCATCGTAAGCTTTAATAGCATCTTCTAACTTGCCGGATTTTGCCAATGCATTGCCGCGATTATAGTGGCCGCTGGTTGTATCAATTTTGGCAAAGCTTTCTGCTGCGCTCGCGTAATCACCCGCGCGATATTGCGCACTGGCTTTCCATTCTGGAGAGGTAAATTGTTCAGCCGCTTTTTTTGCATCGCCTTTGTTTAATTCGCGTTGCGCTTGCTGGTCTTTAGTGAGCCAAGCGTCATCTAGCCCAAGGGCATAACTGGGTGAAGGAGTAAAACCTAGCATGGGTATTAGTAATAAAGATAAAAGCAGGCCACGTCTAAAGCAGAACAATGCTATGGGCAGCAGTAAAAACACAAACCAATGGCCGTTATCTATCCATTGGTCGAAATCGCGTTTTACGGTTTGTTTATCCGTGTCATCTTTATGTTCACGTGGTTTTAGAAATTCAATATCGCTATTGTTGTTAGATATTTCGTGGTAACGACCATTCAGGCGATTAGCCAATTGAGTGAGTTCTGTACTATTAAGTTGAGTAGTAAGAATAGTGCCAGATTTGTCGCGCAAAAAGCCGCCATTAGTGCTGGGGATAGGTGCTGGCTGGGTAGTGCCTACGCCTAAAATACTTAATTGAATTTTTTTACCGGCGAGCAGGCTTTGAATTTTATCGAAGGCTTCGGGAACTACGCCATCTGTCACTAATAAAATATCGCCTTGAGTTGCACCGGCATCCTGAAATAATTGAATGCTGCGCGCGATAGCGTCTTCGGTGTTGCTGCCTTGCAAGGGCATAATGTTGGGATGCATAGATGATAAGAGACTCAGAATTGTTGCGCTATCATCGCTAATGGGCGTTACCGTGTGGGCTTCACCTGCATAGGCAACCAATGCGGTTTGGCCATCTTTTCGTTCGCGCAAGACATCCGCAATTTTCAAACGCGCCCGCGCTATTCGTGAGGGTTTTACATCTTCACTAATCATTGAATAGGAAAGATCGAGCAGAATCACCAGTGCATTCTGATTTTTTTCGACAGGCGTTGGGCGCTTAATCCAGGATGGGCCTGCAACTGCAATACAGCTAATAATCCACGCAAATAATAAAACCCAGATTAAAGATTTTTTAGTCTGTACGGTTTTGCCATCCAATAAAAAGGGCAGAAGCTCCGGTGCAATAAGTTGCTGCCATTGATAGGCTTTACGTTTTTGTCGCCACAAAAAAATACTGAGCGCTAGTGCAGGTATAAGTGCTAACAACCATAGCGGGCGTAGCCAGTGAAATTGCGTAGTTATTAATGCGTACTGCTCAAATAAGAAGTTCAAGATACAACCCCTTGTTTATTAGCCAGTTGATTGGCACTTTTGTTAAGGTTGTGGCGTATTACCGACGTGAATGCCCAAAGGAGACTAAGCAATAGCGCGCCCGCTAAGGGATAATAAAATAAACTTTTTATTGGGCGGAATTTTTCCTCTTCAGATTCTATTGGCTCCAAACGATTTAAGGTTTGGTGAATTTCATGCAACTCTTCTAAATTGCGTGCGCGAAAATATTGGCCGCCAGTTTTATCTGCAATAGCACGCATTGTGGGCTCATCCAAATCAGCTGATGGGTTAACTCGGCGCGAACCAAAGAAACCATTATCCACCACCATTTCATCTGCACCGAAACCTATTGTGTAAATTTTCACATGTTCTTTTTCAGCGAGCTCTGCCGCTTTAATAGGCTCTAGCTCACCAGCGGTATTTGCACCATCGGTTAAGACAACTAATACACGCTGTGCATCGGGGCGCGCGCGCAAACGTTTTATGGCAAGACCTATGGCATCGCCAATAGCGGTTTGCTCGCCAGCAAAACCAATTTGCGCTTCTTGCAATAAGGTATTTACGGTTTGGCGATCATAAGTCAGCGGCGCTTGTAGATATGCTTGAGTACCAAAGAGCACCAAACCTAAACGGTCACTTTTGCGATTTTTTACAAAATCGCCAACCACCATTTTCACTGCATCCACACGTTGAATTGCCTGACCTTGGTATTGCATATCTTCAATTTTCATACTGCCGGAAATATCTACCGCGACTAATAAATCCCGGCCGCTGTTGGGCATACTAATCGGCTCGCCAATCCACCGCGGGTTGGCAGCAGCGAGTACTAAGCCCGCCCAAATTAACCACAGCAAAAAAGTACTGGCCAGTTTTTTTGAGCGCAGAGAA
>DAOORH010000380.1:0-3736 GCA_035389145.1 Cellvibrio sp. | reverse complement strand
CGCGGGCATAGTGTTCAATCCTAGCGGACACTGTTTGGTACTTACACGACCACCTTTCAAACGCGCCTGCAATAAACCACCAAAACCATTTTCATCCATTTGGCTCATTACGTTGCTGGCATAAACACCGATTTGATCGGGGTTAACCGCATCCATAATAGTTTGCCATTCGATACCTATGGACTGCACAGCATCCGAAGCGCCAATTACCGCCAATTGCAACGCACGGGGATGGTAATGCGAATTGTACAAAGCACCGGGATTGAAACCGCGAGGCAATTGGCCTGCTGACTTAACTGGCAGTTCACGATAGCTATCAAATTTAACTTCAAGACCATTAGGAGCGCTTACTTGTACTCGATCATCATCAAGATCTTTAACCTGCCAATTAGCGGGTATAGGCTCGGGAAGATCGCGGCGGCGCATATCAAAGACCAGCGGCTCGTCGCCCGCACCCAAAACAGCATTTTTCTGCCAGTGCGCAGCATCCACATCGAAATAGGTTTTTTCGATACGGCGAATTAAGGTTCCATCTAAAACGGCAGCGCCGTACTCAGACTCGATTTGCGCAAGACTCAAAGTCTCACCCGCTTCATTTTGGTATTGGTCGTTCTCGTATTTCACCAAACCCATCATGACCGCCAAACCTGCCAAAGTCTCCTGACGCTCTTGCAGTGGCAAACTTTCAATTACCATGCGGCGATAAGCGTGGTGACCAGAACTACGGCCTGCAGCACTGAAACCACCGAAACCAACAATGATAGGTAAATGCGACATCTAACAAACCTCTACACAATAAGATCAATGTCAGTAGTTTATTGACATGCCAATGCAAAGTCATTGCTGTATTGGCCATTATTAATGGTATTTTAGCCAACAGAGATTTCACCGCAATAATGGCGACCACCATGCAAACCACCAATATCACCTTCGTCTTAATGGAAAACATGCTTGCCACCAGCGCCACCCTGCCCTCTGAAATGCTACTGGCTGCGCAAAGTGCGGCTATACGGGCACAAAAAAAATCTGGCACCACCCAAAACCCTCCGCCCATAAAGATTCGTACTGCCAGCCTGACGGGCGAGCCAGTTTTGACCCGATCAGGTTTGCGCTGGCAACCCGATAGCGCACTCACAGACCTTAGTGACAACCAAATCATTTACATTCCCGGCTTATGGCGCAACCCACGCCCACTCATCAAAAAGAGCGAACCGCTACTGAATTGGCTAAAACAGGAATATCAAAATGGTGCACTTATTAGTGCCGTAGGGACGGGTTGCTGCTTTTTAGCAGAGGCGGGATTATTGGATGGAAAGGCGGCAACAACCCATTGGCATTACTTCGATCAATTTCAAAAAGACTATCCACTGGTACAACTCAAACGCCAATATTTTATTACCCAAGCAGGCAATCTTTATTGCGCCGCCAGCGTAAATTCACTAGCAGATTTAACGGTGCATTTTATTCAGCGATTATTTGGAAAGGAAATTGCGAATCATGTGGAAAGACACTTCTCTCACGAAATTCGCCGCGCTTATGAAGCGAGCGGATTCTTCGAACAGGAACACAGTAACCACCCCGACGAAGACATAACCCAAATTCAAATTTGGCTGCAAGACAATTATCATCGCGATATTCTTATCTCGCAGCTCGCTGAAAAATTTGGCATGAGCACACGCACGCTCAATCGACGCTTTAAAGCGGCATTGGGAATTTCACCTTTGGATTTTTTGCAAGAAGTGCGAATTAATATCGCCAAAGATTTGCTAAAGACCAGCAATTTATCGATCAATGAAATAGTCGACAAGGTGGGTTATCAAGATACAGGCTTTTTCACCACACTCTTTAAAAAACATATGGCGACTACACCTATAGCCTACCGCGAAACAGTACGCGCAAAACTATTCAGTACATCTTAAATATAACCTGCATTACACAAAAATCCCCACACAAAAATTGTGCAGGGATTTTTTACAGCCGTTACAACTTACGCAGCTACTGTATTTGCAGCATTTTCGGCATTGGCGGCAACTGAGGGCGTTACATGCGTTAGCTTATCATGCAGGACAGCGTTGCCAATCGGAATTGTACGCGGCTTCATCGCCTCAGGAATAATACGCTGCAAATCCACATGCAATAGCCCATTTTCATAATTAGCTGATTGCACCTGAACATGATCTGCCAATTGGAAACGTCGTTCAAAGCTACGAGCGGCAATGCCTTGATGCAAATACGTACGAGCTTGCTCTTCAGTGCCCTTATTGGCCGACACTGTTAAATGATTCTGGTTAACTTCAATATTGATTTCGGAGCGATCGAAGCCTGCTACCGCCATAGTAATACGATATTTATCTTCGCCAGTTAACTCAATATTGTAAGGTGGATAAGTCGGCTGACTTTGTTCAGCGCGATTCAAATTATCAAGAATATTGGCCATACGATCAAAGCCAATGGCAGAACGGTATAATGGAGAAAAATCAAAGTTACGCATATAAATATCCTCAAGCATGAGCAATATGAAAATTGACTTATCGTAGCGATCAAGTCGTTAAGTTTATGTGCAACCCTCTAATGAGCGGCTACGGAACAGATATGTAGCCGCTCAATTATATTTCAAGAGAAAAATGCAAATTATTTTGTGAATTTATTTTTCAAACCAGAAACCATGCCTAAAACCGCGCATTCAAAATAGGTATAGCACCAAAAACGTCTATCCCCTCACACCCCGCAAACGCACCATAAGTATTCACAAGGCACCATTTTAACGCCGTGATTTTACAATCCGAGTTTATTCCCTAAATAACTTAAGGAACTTTCTAGAGATTAAAATGTTATTAAGATAAGTAACTTTCGCCTTGATATTTAGGCTTAAAGAGTCAATATTAAAACTGAGGGTCGGGGACTTTCACGAGTCTTGTCCAAACTGCCAAAAGCCTGAAAGCAGAAGCCTGAAAGTTGAATCTGCCCTCTAACATAAACGTTAAGGAGCTTTATGATGAAATCTGCTGTCGATGTTCTCTACCGTGATATGGAATACTCTGCTTCACTCAATGACGTTATTTCAAAAAAACTTGAAAAGTTAAACCGCTACTCAGACCAGATTATTCACAGCCGTGTTGTACTTGATACCCCCCACAACCACAAACAGAAAGGCAAACAATTCCGCGCCTCCATTGAGATTGATATTAAGGGGCATCCAATAGCCGTCACACAGGACAACGAATCAATTCACCTTGCCGTTCGCGATGCATTCAATAGCGCCGAGCGCAAAGTGAAACAAATTACTGCTCGTCAAAGAACGCTGCAATAGGCAGCAGCCCCCCAGGTATTTATGAGTGTACTCATAGGCAGGCGTTTACAATCGCCCATAAAAAAGCCGAAATCTCTTGCGAGATTCCGGCTTTTTTCATCTAGCACTTTTTACACCCAGTATTTTTCACACTAGGTAGTAGGCGACTTATTCAGCTGCCAGCTTGGCAGACATAATATCGATCAAACGGTTGAAGTTTGAGAGCGAATGGAGGTGAGCATAAATCAACTCCAGACCATCTTTTTTGAACAAATCCAAAGCATCTGCATCGCCAATTGCTTTTAACTTTTCACGTTTTACAACGAAGAAACCGCCCAAGTTGATATTGGCCTCTGATTTGTCTTTGAATGAAATATTGGCCGACATCGGCTCTAACAAATCAAGCTCATACAATTTTTTGGTGAATACACGCGTCGTGTCAGCACG
>DAOORH010000379.1:1193-3736 GCA_035389145.1 Cellvibrio sp. | reverse complement strand
ATCTTGGTTTGCGCATAGTGCGCGAAGGTGCGCTTATAGGTTTAGTCGCCATTTGTGTGTACTTGCTCATGGCAATGTTCAGCTACGACGTCGCCGATGGCGGTTGGTCGAGCACCGGTGAAAATGCCCAAGTCGAAAACCTCGGCGGTCGCTTTGGCGCGTGGCTGGCCGATGTATTTTTCTCCCTCTTCGGTTATCTAGCCTATTTATTCCCCGTTATGCTCGCCTATCGCATTGTGTTGGTGTTCAAAGATCGTGCGCACCACAAGCATTTAGATTGGTTGATGGTTAGCATTCGCGCTGTAGGTCTTATTTTAGTGATGGTAGCGGGCACATGTATTGCCGCGATGCACTACAGTGGTGGTGAATCAGTGTTGCCTTATTCCAATGGTGGTTTGCTCGGCAGTGGCATGGCGACACTAATCGATGGTGCCTTTGGCTACACCGGCGGCACGCTGATCTCGTTGGCGTTATTTTTATTTGGTATCACTATTTTTACTGATTTGTCTTGGCTGACTGTAATGGATGAGCTGGGTAATTGGACACTGATCGGTATCGAAAAAGCCAAAGAGCACTGGTTGCAATATAAGCGTGCAAAAGCTGAGAAGAATATCGCCGTAGTCGCGCAGCAACATCGCCGCGAAGTGGTGGAAGAGCGCGCAAAAGTAGAGGCCAAGCGCGTTGCACCGGTTGTGATTACGGAGCCACCCAAAAAGAAACCCGCGCCTAGCCCACGAGTGGAAAAAGAAAAGCAGCCATCGTTGTTTGATGCGCTTGAACCTGCCGAAGGTAGTTTACCGCCGCTCAACTTGCTTGACCCCGCAGATAAACGCAGCGACAAGGGTTACTCCAAAGAATCGCTTGAAGCAATGTCTAAATTGCTGGAGTTAAAACTGAAAGACTTCGGTATTGAGATTGAGGTGGTTTCGGTTCAGCCTGGCCCCGTGGTTACCCGTTTTGAAATCCAACCTGCGCCTGGCATTAAAGCCAGCCGTATTTCCGGCCTCGCGAAAGACTTGGCCCGTTCGCTCGCCGTGGTTTCGGTGCGCGTGGTGGAAGTTATCCCCGGCAAGTCCTTTATGGGGGTTGAGATTCCCAATGCTCACCGCGAAATGGTGCGCTTGAGCGAAGTGATTTCATCGGAAGCTTACGATCAAGCCAAATCGCCACTCACTATGGCGCTCGGTCACGATATTTCCGGTGAGCCGGTGGTTGCCGATCTCGCCAAAATGCCGCACTTACTGGTCGCCGGTACTACTGGTTCAGGTAAGTCAGTGGGCGTGAACTCCATGCTCCTCAGCTTGCTCTACAAATCTACGCCCAAAGAAGTACGCCTGATTTTGGTTGACCCAAAGATGTTGGAACTCTCGGTTTACGATGGTATTCCGCATTTGCTCACGCCCGTAATCACCGATATGAAAGATGCCTCCAACGGCTTGCGCTGGTGTGTGGGTGAAATGGAGCGCCGGTATAAATTGATGTCAGCCATGGGTGTACGTAACTTGGCCGGCTTCAATCGCAAGGTGGATGACGCCAATAAAGCAGGCACCCCGATTGCTGATCCATTGTTTAAACCTGAGGAAAATTACGAAGCCGGTGCTGAAGTTGCCACTGCGCCCAACTTGGAAACCTTACCTTGCATCGTGGTTGTGATCGACGAATTCGCCGACATGATGATGATTGTGGACAAGAAAAAAGTTGAGCAACTGATTTCCCGTATCGCGCAAAAAGCCCGTGCGGCGGGTATTCACTTGATTCTTGCGACGCAGCGTCCATCGGTGGATGTCATCACCGGTTTGATCAAAGCCAACGTTCCTACAAGAATCGCGTTTCAGGTTTCATCCAAAATCGACTCCCGAACCATTCTTGATCAAGGCGGCGCTGAACAATTGCTCGGCCACGGCGATATGCTCTATTTACCCTCAGGCACCAGCGTGCCCATTCGTGTTCATGGTGCCTTTGTGGATGACCATGAAGTGCACCGCGTGGTGGCCGATTGGAAAAAACGCGGTACCCCTCAATACATCGATGGCATCACCGACGACAGCAACAACTCTATCCCTGTACCGGGTATTCCTAGCGAAGGCGGCGAAGATGGCGATAACGGTGAGAGCGATGCGCTCTATGATGAAGCTGTGGCATTTGTGTTGGAATCGCGCAAGGCGTCCATTTCATCGGTACAGCGCAAACTCCGTATCGGCTACAACCGCGCTGCGCGCTTGATTGAAACCATGGAGGCGGCGGGTGTGGTTTCGTCGGCGGGGCATAATGGGAATCGTGAAGTGTTGGCGCCGGGTGGGAGAGGGGATTATTAATCGCTGCTTTGAGTCCCCCTCTTTAGCAAAGAGGGGCTAGGGGAGATTTGATTTTCATATTTCGTCTTTTAAATCCCCCTAGCCCCCTTTTTCAAAGGGGGAATTTGAACTCACCAGATGAAACCCATTCGGTGCCAGTTCAGACTGGCTTAGTAAAATATTGGCTCCATCTTTATATTCGTGTACGCGAATAATCCATTTATCGGAATTGTTATGAAATCCATTTTT
>DAOORH010000379.1:0-1093 GCA_035389145.1 Cellvibrio sp. | reverse complement strand
TATATTCGTGTACGCGAATAATCCATTTATCGGAATTGTTATGAAATCCATTTTTCGTCTAATTACATCACTCTTAATTCTCAGTACCTTCGCCGCCCACGCCGACGATCAATCTCCTGCGCAACTGCGCAAACAGCTAGATGCCATGAATACCTTGCAAGGCAGTTTCGTGCAAACCTTGTTTGATAAAGACGGCAAAAAGCAGGATGAGCAATCAGGTACTTTTGTTATGCAGCGCCCCGGTAAGTTTTTTTGGAAAACCGAAACGCCTGCACCACAATTACTGATCTCCAATCAAAAAACCATTTGGCTTTACGATCCTGATTTGAATACCGTAAATGAGCGTCTATTCAGCGATGACTTGAAAAAAACGCCAGTGCTGTTATTAAGTGAAGATGTCGACAAGCTGCGTAAAAATTTCACTATCAATCGTTCGCAAGCCGACAAAGCCGAAAAATTTTCAGTTACGCCAAAAGTCACTGAAGGTTTATTTCAAGAGTTGTTATTGGTGTTTGTGGATAATCAGCTCACCGAATTTTCTATTCGCGATAGCCTTGGTCAGCTCACACATTTCTCACTGAGCAATGTCAAACGCAATCAAGTCATTGACGAAAAACTCTTTAATTTTGTAGCGCCAGCCGGTGCAGACATTATTAAAAATCAATAGTGTTAATGGCGAATGAGTGATTTGTTTAGTTCGCATCAAGGTAATTACCAGCCGCTTGCAGCGCGTATGCGCCCTCGCAATCTGGATGATTACATTGGCCAAGAGCATTTGCTAGCGCCGGGTAAACCGCTGCGTGAAGCTATAGTTCGCGGTCAATTGCACTCCATGATTTTGTGGGGGCCGCCGGGTGTGGGTAAAACGTCGCTGGCAAAATTATTTGCTGAGCAAGCACACGCAAGGTTTGAATCTCTCTCTGCCGTTTTATCGGGCGTAAAAGAAATTCGTGCGGCAGTTGCCGTTGCTCAGCAAGAAAGAATGTTTGGCCGCAAAACGATTTTATTTGTGGACGAAGTCCATCGTTTTAATAAGAGTAAGTGACCCCATTATTCGGTTGCTAAAAAACGTATGTTAACTTATTCTTAATTT
>DAOORH010000378.1:0-3739 GCA_035389145.1 Cellvibrio sp. | reverse complement strand
AAGAGATTACCCAATGGATGTCAGTTTTTTTAGCGGCCTATTCGATCAAATCAACACCCCTCATACATCTTGGCTTGGCATTGCCAAGGTTTTTAGCATCGTTCTCGTTACCTTTCTCGCCAATTTTATTGTCAGCAAAGTGCTGAAAAGAATCCAAATACAATTTGAGCGCACACAAAATCTGTGGGACGACACCCTGCTATGGGCACTCCGCAAACCACTGACGACCTTAGTGTGGATTATTGGCTTATCGCTTGCGGCCGCTATGACCGATAAAGTTGCAGGAACTCACTTTTACAGCTTTGCAGAATCCGTAAGACGATTAGGTTTAATTGTCATGATGGCTTGGTTTATTTGGCGATTGATTGCGGGTGTAGAAAAAATTGTGGTTTCTCCCGACAAAATGGGTGAGCCCATGGATCCAACCACCGTATCCGCTATGAGCAAGCTACTACGCGGATCGGTATTTATCACCACGACTCTCGTCATCTTACAAAGTATGGGTTACAGCATTTCGGGCGTGTTGGCGTTTGGCGGTATAGGTGGTATTGCCATTGGTTTTGCTGCCAAGGACTTATTGGCAAACTTTTTTGGCGGATTGATGATTTATATGGATCGTCCCTTCAGCGTGGGCGATTGGGTGCGCTCGCCCGATAAAAATATTGAGGGCACGGTAGAGAAAATCGGCTGGCGATTAACCACGCTGCGCACCTTTGATAAGCGCCCACTTTATGTTCCCAACGCAACCTTTGCGACTATCTCAGTGGAAAACCCCTCGCGCATGAGTCACAGACGTATTTATGAAACCATTGGAATTCGCTATCAAGACGCTCATTTAATGAATCAAATTGTCGCCGATGTGAAGCAAATGTTGATTGATGATGAAGAGATAGATACCGAGGAAACCACCATTGTTAACTTCACACAGTTCAACGCCTCGTCGTTAGATTTCTTTATTTATGCTTTCACAAAAACAACAAATTGGATCCACTTTCACGAGGTCAAACACAATGTGTTGCTAAAAACCTTCGAGATCATTACCCAACATGGAGCAGACATTGCCTTCCCAACCCAAACGCTGCATCACGCATCCTTCCCAGAAAATTTACCGGTATCTACGCCAACCCCCACGTCGAAATAGCACGCCTTAACAATTAAGTAAGGATTGCCAGACTGGCTCCTACGGGTCACTAATAATTGTTAAATTAGATATTGCTAATTTACAACATTCTAATATAATTAGATGAACGCTTATAGGAGCCCACCCCATGAACAGCACCGCACTAGACACAACAAGAATCAGCGAAATGCAGGCACATGCAGAGCAGGCAGCAGCCTTACTTAAGGCAATGGCCAATGAAAATCGCCTGATGATTATGTGCACTTTGTTAAACGGCGAACTGTCTGTAGGCGAGCTAAATGCGAAAGTGCCGCTCAGCCAATCAGCCCTATCGCAACATTTAGCCAGTCTGCGTGAGGCTGGCTTAGTCAACACCCGCAAAGAAGCGCAAACCGTGTATTACCAAGTGTGTGGCGATGAAGCGAACAAGATTATCGCGGTACTGCAATCTATTTATTGCCCAACTGTTTAAGAACCGCACAACTATTTAATGTTTTTTGACCGGAGAACACCATGAGCCACAAACGTATCCACCCTATTGATTTGTTGAACCAGCGAACCACCGATATGTGCATTTTGGATGTTCGCACCGCCGCTGAAGTACAGGCAGCGGGCCTGCCCGATTGTTTGCATATTCCATTGCACGAACTCACCGCTGCTGGCGTTCAATCTGAAATTGCGAAAAGCGGCAAAAACGGTTCGCACATTTATTTGCTGTGCCAAGCTGGCCGCCGCGCCGAGATGGCTGCCGATGCATTAAAAGGGAAAGTAAATGCCGAGCTCTACATTATTGAAGGCGGTATGAATGCCGTTAAGCAATCCAATATTCCTTTGGCCACACCCTCAAAAAAGGCGATGCCGCTGGAGCGTCAAATACGTATTGCAGCGGGCTTGTTGGTTCTGACGGGCGTGATTCTGGGCACTTGGTTTAACCCAGCGCTTTATGCGCTTTCGGGCTTAGTTGGCGGCGGTTTGATCTTTGCGGGCGTTACGGATATTTGCCCGATGGGGATGCTAATCGCCAAGGCCCCCTGGAACAAATAGGCGCCTTGGAATAACTAGCCTTAATAGCTCAAATCCCTCCCTCGCCTCCCTTTTCCAAAGGGAGGGGCTTAGTCCCCTCTTTGAAAAAGAGGGGTTGGGGGAGATTTGAAGTACTGACCCAATAAGGTGAACTCATGCTGCTACTGATTGGAACTCTCATCGGTCTAGTGCTCGGCCTAACAGGTGCAGGGGGATCGGTTTTTGCGGTTCCCTTATTAATGTTACTGGCGGGCATACCGATGAGCAGTGCGGTAGGCATTTCACTCGGGGCAGTTGCCGTCAGTACGTTTTATGGCAGCTTGCGCAGCTTTTTCAGTAAAAATCGTAGCCAAAATATCCTTTGGTTACCGGGGGTAATTTTGGCGGGAGTTGGCGCACTAACTGCGCCTCTAGGCAAATGGTTGGGACTGCAAATACCGGAGTTTTGGCTGCTGATTGGCTTTAACGTTTTAGCCTTGGTCATTGCCATCCGCATGTGGCTAAGCGCGCGCAAAAATCCCGATGCCGCCAAAGTCGTACGCGCGGGTAACTTTGCCAGCACCCCCAACCCGGGCTTGCTGTGCAACCTGAGTAAAACTGGCCAGTTTGAATTGCGCCCCCGCTGCGTAAGCGGCTTGCTAATAGGCGGTGCGCTAGTGGGTTTGCTTTCTGGGTTATTCGGCGTGGGTGGCGGGTTTCTAATCGTGCCGCTGCTCTTAATACTTAGCCCCGTGAGCATGGCGCAAGCGGTCAGTACATCGTTACTGATTATTGCGGTAGTCAGCAGCTCGGGATTTATCAGTCACTTATTCATGAGCACCGAAAACAACTGGCCCATGTTTGCCTTAGTCGCCGCAGGCGGTGTGCTCGGCATGATGCTCGGCCAAGCCATTAGTCACAAAATCGCCAATGCCTTGCTGCAAAAAATCTTTGCAGTGAGTTTATTAGCCGTCAGCGTCTTAACGCTGGTAAGGAGTGTTTTATGATTTTTCGCCAATTGTTTGAACGCGAATCTAGCACCTACACCTACCTGATTGGCTGTGAGAAAACCCGCCAAGCGGTGCTTATAGATACGGTTAAAAGTGAGCTTGATCAATACCTGCAACTCTTGGATGAACTCAATCTCAAGCTGGTTTACGTGCTGGATACTCACACCCACGCCGACCACATTACCGGCGCTGGCGCCCTGCGCGATGCCACTGGTGCAAGCACCCTTTTGGGCGAAGAAGCGCATTCGGCCTGTGTATCTAAAGCCATGCATCACGGCGATATCATCAACCTAGGTCAGCTCGTCATTGAAGCCCTGCACACCCCCGGTCACACCGATGATTCCTACAGTTTTATTCTGGAAGAAAACGGCCAGCTCTACGCATTTACGGGCGATACCTTGCTGATTCGCGGCTCCGGTCGCACCGATTTCCAAAATGGTAATGCCACCGACCAATACATAAGCCTGTTCGATCACCTGCTTAAATTACCCGACAACACTTGGGTTTACCCAGGCCACGATTACAAAGGCTGGACGGTAAGCACCATAGGCGAAGAGAAAGCGAACAACCCAAGGCTTCAAGTGAAAGATCTAGCGGAATACGTAGC
>DAOORH010000377.1:0-3748 GCA_035389145.1 Cellvibrio sp. | reverse complement strand
GATATGGACGAAACCATCTGCGACACCATGGCGCGCCATTTGGATTGGTACAATCAGGAATTTAATCAGGCTTTAACTAAAGCCGATTTAATGGGCACCAAAATTTACCACAAGGTTCCCGCTGAGCACGTCCCCCGCGTGCGCTCTTATCCTGATAATCCAGATTTCTTTGTTGATATTCCACCCTACGAAAATGCGATCCAAGTAATTCAAGAGCTGAGTCAGCACTACGATATTTTTATCGCAACGGCGGCTATGGAGCACCCCACATCCTTTGCACCAAAATATGAGTGGCTAGTGAAATACTTACCCTTTCTATCGCCCATGAATTTTATTTTTTGTGGCAACAAAGGCGCAGTTCAAGCCGATTATTTAATTGACGATAGCCCGCGCCATTTTGAAAGTTTTGTGGGGCAGGGCGTGTTGTTCACTGCGCCGCATAATGTGAATGAAGCGGCGGATGTGCGGGTGAGTAGTTGGCTGGAAGTGCGGGAAATGTTTCTGAGTAAAGCTAGCTAAACAGGGAGTAAAGC
This sequence comes from Cellvibrio sp., assembly GCA_035389145.1. Taxonomy (GTDB): domain Bacteria; phylum Pseudomonadota; class Gammaproteobacteria; order Pseudomonadales; family Cellvibrionaceae; genus Cellvibrio. Next base: position 3,215 of record DAOORH010000377.1, on the reverse strand, counting down.
CCCTCCCTCTTTTCAAGGGGGAGGTTGGGAGGGGGTTGATGATGACAGTTATAGTACTTTTTGATAGGAGGCAATAAATGTTAGACAAACAAACTGTTGAGGAGATGTGCAAAGCCTTAGCCACAGAACACCCCGGTTGGGAATACAGCAATAAAGCATTTAAAAATAAATCATTAAAATATGTTACCAAAGTAATCGATTTTGGCTGGAGTTATAGCGCTCTAAGCTCCAGTTTTCAGCCATTAGTAGGGGTTTCACATAAGAAAATTTGTCAGTTGTATAAAAAACTTTTTGGGGTTGCGACGGGGTGGAATAGCGGAGACATGCTTTACCAAATCGTGCCCGAGTATCGCGGATTTAGTTTTTTCACTGACTATACTAAACCAGGTCATGACTATGACTACATGAATCAATTAATACGGCAAGTTTTTGCGCGAGGCATCCAAGAAATGGATAGAATTTACGATTTCTCTTCCGAAGAGAACTTGATTTCTAGTTTTCCTATGGAGTTACACCTTCAGGGTGCAACCAAATATTGCCTTGGCAGGGCATATGTAGGTGATTTTGATTTTGTTAGGCAATATAGATTAAGAAAGTTAGAAGGGGTTGACTGCAGCTATCCAATGTTTGAAAAGTCAATTGATAAAATAGTTGAGCATTTTAACATTCCTATGGGAAATCTGGGTTAAGCGTGAACCCCAGGTTCTAAGGCACCCCACCCTAACCTTCCCCTTGAAAAGAGGAGGGGACAGTTAGCGCTCTGTAGTTTAGCGGGGAGTAAAGCCCCTCCCTCTTTTTCAAAAACTGCAGGAGCAATTTGCACGGCAAAGCCGCCCGAAAGGTAAACCACATGGATGTGGTTTATGAACGCGGAGGTTGCTCTTACAAACTCTTAAAAAACCTATCCAACCGCGGTAAATAAAAATTGTCATAATTTAACGACATCACCACTGCGCGCGATCTACCCACAAACTCATTGCGCGGTACAAAACCTATCACGCGTGAGTCGGCGCTTTTATCGCGGTTATCGCCTAGCATTAAATAATGACCTGCCGGTACAACTACGGTGGGGAAATTTGCAAATGCGTGATTGTTGGTGCTGCTAATACGCACTATGTGGGGCGTATTAAAGAGATGTTCCACTTGGTCAATGTTGCCTTCGGTTTTGTCGTAATCAAGCGCCGTGTCATTTATGACCAGTTGATTATTAACCATAGCAATTCTATCGCCGGGTACACCTATCACGCGTTTCACTAAACGCTTATCTGAAACTTTCGAATCGAAAACAGCAATATCGCCGCGTTCTGGGTCGCCGAGTTTTCGTAGCGAAATATGCGTAAAAGGGATGCGAATATCGTAGGCCATTTTATTCACGGCAATACGGTCGCCTTCAATAATCGTGGGGTTCATTGAACCTGTGGGTACGGTGTTCCAATCGGCGCATGCGCTTCTAAACACAAACATAAGGCCTAAAAAAATCACAAAGGATTTGTTCTCGCGCCAAACATTTATCCCACACTGCTTAATCTTCTGTCCTTTCATCGTCATTCTCTTTCGCATTTTTTGGGTGAGTAGAATTTCAACAAGCTGATACAATGCTTGTGGGTGTTCAAAGACCCATGCCAGAAATCAAAGTTCACTACTTATTTATTAAAATAATTGTTATGACTTCACTTGTTGCCACCGTATTGCGCCATTTTTTGGGAATCTTAATCACCAGTTTATTTGTGGTGTTTACGGTCATTGTGTTTATTCCACTTATGCCACTGGCTCTCTTAAAGTGGCTGGTGCCCTATGCGCCTTGGCAAGTAGTGTGTAACCGCTGGCTGGATTGGCTAGCAAGCCATTGGATGGACGCCAATGCGCGTCACCAAAGTGTGTTGCTGCCGACGCAATTGCAGGTGAGGGGTATGGAAGGGTTGAGTGTGAGTGAGTGGTATATGCTAATCGCCAATCACCAATCTTGGGTGGATATTCTGGTATTGCTGCGGGTGTTTAATCGTCGCATCCCTTATTTAAAGTTCTTTTTGAAGCAATCCTTAATTTGGGTTCCGCTCCTAGGTTTGGCGTGGTGGGCGCTGGAGTTCCCATTTATGAAGCGCTACAGCAAGGCAGAGATTGCCAAGAACCCTGCGCTTAAAGGTAAGGATATTGAAAAGACGCGCACGGCCTGCGAGAAGTTTCGCCATAATCCGGTGACGATTATTAACTTTCTGGAAGGTACTCGTTTTACGCCTGCCAAATATGCGCAGCAAAACTCCACTTATACCTATTTATTAATGCCCAAAGCAGGCGGCTTGGCCTTCACCCTTGCGGCTATGAACGGTCAGTTGCACAGTTTGTTAGATGTGACTCTTTATTACCCCGAAGGCCGCCCCAGCTATTGGGATTATGCCTGTGGGAAGGTGGGTGAGATTCAGATTCATGTGCGGCAATTACCTATCCCCAAAGAAACGCTGGGTGATTACAGTGAGGATGCTGAGTTCCGTGTGCGCTTTCAGGCGTGGGTGAATAAAATTTGGCAAGAAAAGGACGCACTTTTACAGCAGATGCAGGCAAGCCGTTAAAAAGCACAGAAACTTTTGGCCGTTCAAGGTATGCTAAAGGCCTGTTGTATTGATAAGACCTTATCTTATTGATAGTGCGATTGTTTTTAAGGAGGCTGTCATGCTGTATTCGCTCAAAGATTTGTTTGCCAAGTTAGGTTTGCCCAATTCGGATGCTGACATTGAGGCGTTTATCGAGCGTTACCGTCCATTACCCCAAGCAGAGCCTCTGGCAAATGCGGGCTTTTGGACTGCAGAACAAGCCGCCTTTTTGCGTGAAGCGCGCCAGCCCTACTCAGATTGGGAAGAAGTGGTTGATGAGCTAAATTGCCTATTGCGCGATTAAGCTTGCCGTTTTTTAGATTCCAGTAGCGCGCCCTAACCGGCGCGCTATTTTTTTGTGCCGAATAAAGCTCGGCAGTCGGTATGAGTCTTAGCTCCTGAATGTTTAAGAGATACGCATAAATCGCTAAATAGGCTAGAATGCCGCCCAACTTGCAGTAGCCACCTTCTGATTATCGATCACGAGTGGGCCGCCTGCCGCCTTTAAACCTCCATAAAGTATTTATTGCCTGTGACTGACTTAAGCCATATCCGTAATTTCTCCATCATCGCCCACATTGACCACGGTAAATCCACCATCGCCGACCGCTTTATTCAGATGTGCGG
>DAOORH010000376.1:0-3760 GCA_035389145.1 Cellvibrio sp. | reverse complement strand
GAAGAAAAACGTCGCAAAGGCGACTTGGCCCGTATGTCTGAACTTCAATATGGCATTATTCCCCAACTGGAAAAGCAATTGGATATGGCTGGCCAAGCCGAAATGATGGAAATGAAATTGCTGCGCAATAAAGTCACCGACGAAGAAATTGCTGAAGTGGTTTCTAAATGGACGGGTATTCCCGTATCTAAAATGTTGGAAGGCGAGCGCGAAAAATTATTGCGTATGGAAGAAGCGCTGCACACGCGTGTCATCGGTCAGCACGAAGCGGTTGTCGCAGTTGCTAATGCGGTGCGTCGTTCGCGTGCAGGCTTAAGCGATGCGAATCGTCCCAATGGCTCGTTTTTATTTTTAGGCCCAACTGGCGTGGGTAAAACCGAACTGTGCAAATCGCTCGCGGAATTTTTATTTGATTCGGCTGATTCTATGGTGCGTATCGATATGTCGGAATTTATGGAGAAGCATTCCGTTGCGCGTTTAATTGGCGCACCGCCGGGTTATGTCGGCTATGAAGAAGGTGGTTATTTAACGGAGGCGGTGCGCCGCAAACCTTATTCAGTGTTGCTCCTGGATGAAATCGAAAAAGCGCATCCCGATGTGTTCAATATTCTTCTGCAGGTCTTGGATGATGGCCGCTTAACGGACGGCCAAGGCCGCACAGTAGATTTCCGCAATACGGTGATAGTAATGACCTCAAATTTGGGGTCGGATCGCATTCAAGAGTTAGCCGAAGATAGATCCTTTGATAGCGTGAGTTTTGATACAGATATCACCGAGGATATGAACAACTCGTTAAACAACGAGAACCGCTACAACGCGATGAAAGATGCGGTAATGGAGGTTGTGGGTGGTCATTTTAGGCCAGAGTTCATCAACCGTATTGATGAGGTTGTGGTGTTTCATCCGCTTGGGCGCGAACAAATTCGTGGCATTGCCGATATTCAATTGGAACTACTGCGCAAACGTTTAGCCGAACGTGATTTAGGTTTGGAGTTAGATGATGCGGTGATGAATAAGTTGGCAGCCGTTGGGTTTGATCCGGTTTATGGCGCACGCCCTTTGAAGCGAGCTATCCAGCAGCTGGTTGAGAACCCCTTGGCGAATGACATCTTGTCTGGAAAGTTTATGCCGGGTTCCATTATTCACGGAGCTCTTAAGGGCGATAAGTTATTTTTTGAGCCCAAGCGGTTGCAGTAGTGGATTGTGGACAATAAAAAGGCCGTCACATTGGACGGCCTTTTTATTGTCTTTTTATCGCAGAAGGTTATTCACAGCTTTCTTCGATGGCTTTAGTTGCTTCATTGGTTTTCTGTTGCTGCTCGTCGGGCGTTAGGTATCTTATCTGTCCATCATCACCTTTGATGCGAATGCGGGCATAAGTTTTCAGTGTGTCCAGGTTTTTACGAGCCGCATCGCATCGCTCAGGGTCTTTTAGTGATGTTTTTGTGCTGGCGGCTTTGCTCTCCTCTTTAGTCTTTTCACTAGACGCAGTGCCGTAATTCACGGGTTCGCTGTGACCAATTTCAGGCTTGACGATTTCTGTCTGCTTGCCAAGTGGAGGGCGCTCGCTGTAGTGAACCAAGCCTTTTTCATCTGTCCATTTATAAACTTTATCAGGAGCAGCCCATGCTTGACTGTTTGCAAATAAGTAACACGCAAGGATTAGTACTAAGGTAAAAACTTTCATAGCGATAACTCGTATTTACTAATAATGAATCAACTATAGCGCTAATAATGTTATGGCGAAACTTTTAGGGGTGTGAAGCCTTGAACTATTGTGAACTGTTATCGGTTACATTGAAATACAGGTTTGTATTTTTCACTAAAGAAATTGTTTTTTTATATAAAAAAGATTACAAAACTTTACAGTGAATAGGTCTGCATAATCATTTCTTTACTTACAGTCTCGTTGAACACCAAGAGTGACAGCTATAGCATGGGAAAGTTGCGTACGACGTTTGTTTTTCGTGCGTAACCCACCTAGAGTAACAGTGCAATGTTGCTCTAGGTTCAGTTAAGAACAACACAAAAATCACCTAATCATAATGTTAAAAAGGGGTTGGCTATGGGAATCCATAAAAACAATCAGGGCGACACAGTTAAAGGCGTGAGATTTAAACGATCAATGCTAGCAATGTGTGTGATGGCACTTAGTGCTCCGTCCTTCGCTCAAGATGCACCAAAAAAAGATGATGCCGTTGAAGAAGTTATTATTACCGGTCAACGCGCAAACCTTCAAAACGCACAAGAAATTAAACGTAATGCCTCTACCTTCGTAGATTCTATTTCTTCTGAAGATATCGGTTCTTTGCCTGATCGCAGCGTGCTTGAAGCTATGCAGCGTATCCCTGGCGTGTCTATTGAACGTTTTGCTGCGGCTAATGACCCTGACCACTTTGGTGTAGAAGGTTCTGGCGCAACAATTCGTGGTATGAGCCAGACTCGTTCAGAATTTAATGGTCGCGACTCTTTCACAGCTAACTCTGGCCGTGGTTTGAGCTTCCAAGACGTACCGCCAGAATTGATGGCTGGTGTGGATATTTACAAAAACCAAGCTGCTGACATGATTGAAGGTGGTATTGGTGGTACCGTAAGTTTGCGTACTCGTAAGCCATTCGATCAACCAGGTCGCGTTATGGCCTTTACTGCTGACGTGTCATACGGTGATATGGTTGAAGAATATTCTCCAACTGGCTCACTTTTGTATAGCGACCGTTGGGAGACTGATGCCGGTGAATTTGGCGTATTAGTTAACTTAACTAACTCTCGCCTTCAAGGTCAGTCAAACGGTATTCAGTCAGATGCTTATGTTGAGTATCGCGATGACTATACCGGTTTCTACCGTAACCTTACCGGTGGTGCTGGAGCTGCAGCGGGTCCAAACGATATTAAAGGTGCTGAGGCATTCCAAGGCAAATCAATTTGGATGCCAAACGGCTCTAACTTGACCATGAAAACTGACGACCGTACCCGTAAGGGCTACTACGCCGATATTCAATGGGAAAGCCCAGATCAAACTCTTACCAACAACTTCCAGTTCCTTCGTTCTGACGCATTGCTGTCTTGGAAAGAAAACGCTGTTAAATACCAATCAGGTTATGACAGAAGACAAGCTATCCCTCTAGCGGGCACTGAATATACCTTCAATGATGATGGCCTATTCCAAAGCGGTATCATTACTCAGGATGGTAGTTTCAGTGATGGCGGTTGGCGTTCGGCTGATCCTGATAATCCAAATTTTGTACGTTTACCTCACGCGGCAAGTTGGGCAAACCCAGCAGTGCAACAGTATGGTAATCGTTTCCAAACCGATACTCGCGTGAAAGACACTCGCACCGTTATCGATGATTTCAGCAATACTTTCAAATGGTCTCCTAGCGAGAAGTGGGAATTCAGCCTCGATTTGCAGTATATCAAAGCTAAAACCATTGATGATGACGTAACTGTAATGATGGCGACTCACGCCGTTCAGCAGTATGACATCAGCAGTGGTGTGCCCAAGTTGACTCTCATCGAACCATGGCACGGTACCCGTGACCAAAATATGGATGCCGCTGGCGTAGCTGGCAAGGGGCCATATGGCGCTGCTGGTAGCGGCACTAAAGTGGGTGGTAAATTATTGCCTGGCTTCTCAGATGATCCAGCAGGTGACTCAAACTACTTCCAAGACCCTACCTCTTATTGGTGGCAGTCTGCGACGGACCATTACGAGCGTTCACAAGGCACATCTAAAGCAGGCCGTTTTGATGTTGTTTACAAC
>DAOORH010000375.1:0-3768 GCA_035389145.1 Cellvibrio sp. | reverse complement strand
TTATTGATAATTATGATGCCCAAATCATCTTTAATTTTGTCAGTGCAGAGCGTGAATTTGCCATTAATGTGCACCAAGAAATGAAAAATCACCCCAATATTTTCACCAATATTGAAGCTAATTCATTACGCGATTTATGCGCGTTGAGTGCTAATTGCAATTTCTTTTTTGGGAATGAAGGCGGTGCGCGCCATCTTGCGCAAGCCTTAGATGTTCCATCCTTTGCGATTTTCCCGCCTAAGATTTCTAAGTCCCGCTGGTTGCCGGGGCAGGGCGAGCGCTTTGCGGGAATTAGTCCTGATGATTTTTGCTCGAAAGCAGAGCAAAAATCCATGACTTATGAAGAGCGTTTTAATCTCATCACAGTTGAGCGCGTTTGGGCGTTATTAACCCCCATGTTGAATCTCCATCTGAGAAACTAGGGGTTATTTCACGGTGATTGGTTTGTTATAGCTACGAAAACTAAAGAGTTTGTATTTCTGTCTGATTTTCAATTTTCGTAAAATATTAAACGGCTTTCTTTTTAGGTGTTGTTTATCTTTTCGCAAAAAAACTAAACAAGCATCAATAACGCGTGCGCTCGATTGGCCGTCATCGTAAGGGTGTGTTTCTGCAATAAATTGCTTTATGTGGTTTATCAAATCTTCTGGGTGTGCGAGTCCTTTTTGGATAGCAGCTTCCAGCTGTTCAGGTTCGTGAATGTCAATTAAGTGATTATCGGGCTTGTTGTTGTTAAATGTCACAACCGGTTTTGCTTGCAATAAAAATTCTGCAATAGCCGATGTGGTATCCGCAATCATCAAATCTGCTTGTTTGAACAGTGGAATCAGATCGGTTGTATCCTTGAATTTTACATTGGTATTTTCCAGCGCCCTAAATTTATTAGCACGATCCTTATCCATGAGTGGATGCATGGTGATCATCCAATCGAAGTTATCCCGCTCCATCAAGCGTTTTAACTCGGCGATAAAAGCGTCGCTGTGCGCCAAGCTGAGTTTTGGTGTAAATGTGGATGACACAAGAATACAAGGGCGCTGATTCTGCGTTGGAATAACCGGGAAAAGAGGATCAACTTTGGGCCAGCCAGTTTCAACAGCTTCAAAGTAGCCAAGCTCGTTGGCAATATTCTGAAAGGGAATTGTGGTGGATGGCCCTTGGGTGCAATAGAGGTCAAAGAAGCCGCGCACGCGAAAATGGCCTTTTTCTGCTGCACGTTTATTGATTGAAAATCCATGAAAAATTTGAACTTTAATGCCGGGGAAAAAATCAGGCACTATATTAGTGGCTGATAAAACAATGTGCGGTTCGTAATCAATAACATCTTGTGGTGTTAAGAGCAGATCACCGCTATTCCGCAGCAAGCAACTGCTTTGTTCCATTTCTGAAAACCACTTTACCTCATAGCCGCGCCGTTTGATTTCTTGCTCAAGTGGTTTGCATATGGGCAAGCCGTAAGCATAAGTAACATGAAGTAAGAAACGATACATCGCTGTCCTCTAGGGAAACTAGGTGTTCATTTTGGTGGTTAGCGTGTTCCATACGCTGAAAGGTTTTATGCCGTTCATACAGGGCGGCGTTTCGTGGCTATTTTCTGGCAGCCATTTGCACTGGCGTTTGTGGCAAGGCATGCACGCTAGTGGTTGGTCAACTTGTAAATTGCTGGTGTGATCACCAATGAGCCCCACTTTTACCGGCGATGTTGCACCGTACAACGCAATCGTCGGTGTTTCTAGTGCGCCTGCTAGGTGAGAAAAACCAGTATCCAACCCAATTACACCTGCGGCTTCCACTAATTTCTCTGCGATGGCGGTGATCGTCATTCGCTGCAATGGTCGAGTTGCTTTCGGGCATGCCGCAATAATACTGTCGGCGATGGCTTTTTCTTCTGAGCTGCCCCACATAATTTCTACGGCGTAACCTTCTTCAAGAGCGAGTGCGGTAAGCCGTTGCCAGTGGTAGGTTGACCATAGTTTAGTAACCCAGCTGGTGCCAATAATAAACATCAACTTACGCGGGTTTTTTTCAACATGCGAGAAGTTTTGATTGATGCCAAAATTAAGAACGGGCGAAGGCGAGTAGCTGAAAGCTTGAGCAAAGAGTTGACGCGTCCGCTCTACAGCATGTTGAGATTTTTCAACGTTAAAGCGCTCATTGTAGAACAGGCTAGCAATAGGCTCTCGAGCAGATTGCCCATTAAAACCTTTTATCACACTCGCTTTGGCACATTTTGCTATCAGGGCACTTTTAAACAAGCCCTGCGCATCGATCACCACATCATAGCGTTCGTTTTGCAGATTTTTTTTCCACGCTTTAAATTCGCGCCAGCTTTTACCGCCACGCTCTTTCATCCAGCGCCGTAAACTGATGGGAATCGCTTTATTAATAGCGGGGTGCCAATCGACGATTTCTTTAAAACCGTCTTCAACTACCCAATCAATAATAGCGTCGGGGTAGTTTGCTTTTAAATCGCTAATGGCGGGGAAGGTGTGAAAAATGTCGCCCATGGACGACATTTTTACTAGCAGAATCTTTAGAGGTGGACGCGAATTTTCCATCGAACTTATTGATAATCTTTGTAGGATTTTTCTTCAATCAATTCTGAGCCAAACGCCAGATTGATATCTTTTTTTACCTTGGCGCGTTTGTCATTGGTGACATAAACGGCGCGGGCGAGTTGAATAAATTTATCGCTAAAATCTTTTACGTATTCGCAATCGCGAATGTCGTCTTCAATAATCCACAACTCTTGGTTGATGTCTTTTAAGTCTTGCTTGAGCGGGGCGAGTTTGGCAACACCTGCTGCATCTAACAAACTATCCACTTTAGCGTTCAGCACATTCAATTCGTGAGTTACGTTTTTGAGCTTGCCAGCATCGCTGATATTTACTGCTTTAATTTCAAGAATGGTGATTTTGTCGATGAGTTCGCCAAGGGAGATGGGGGCTTCAATCAGCATGTGTGTGTTCTCGATTTGTATTGGAAAGTTAATTTTGTTGTGGCAGGCATCTTAACAAATTTGAGGCGTGTGTGGGTGGGGAATTAAGGCGTGGCCCCCAGCCTAGGTTGGCTGGAGGCGGTTGAGCTGTGGGATTATTTAGGCGAGGGGAGCAGCTACTTGGTGAGCGCTAACTCTTTTTCAGTTTTAAATTTACAGACTTTACGCAGGAACATGGTTGCTGGGCAAAAGCCGGTAAAAGATTGTTGAAACAAGTTCGCACCTACAAATACGGTCAGCCACACAAACCCAGGGTGTACCCAATAGGTTAAGGCAACACTGAGTAAAACCATAAAGCCTGCAAAGGCGGTTAATGCGCGTTCAGAAGACATAATAATTACCTCTTGGTTGTTGGACGTTAAATTACCGCTTGCTGCTTTTGGTAGTGATAGGCGTAATAAACCACGGGGATAACTACCAGAGTGAGTATGGTTGAAACCATTAAACCGAAAATAAGTGAAACCGCGAGACCACCAAAAATCGGGTCATCGACAATAAAGAACCCGCCCATCATGGCCGCCAAGGCGGTTAGGCCGATAGGCAGCGCACGCACGGCGGCGGCGTTAATGGTGGCAGTTTCTAGCGATTTCCCGCTGCGCACTTCTTGCTGAATAAAATCCACCAATAAGATGGAGTTGCGCACAATAATCCCCGCCAGTGCGATCATGCCGATCATGCTGGGTGCGGTGAATTGCTGGCCGAGCAAGGCGTGGCCGGGCATTATGCCAATGATAGTGAGGGGTATCGGCGCCATAATAATCAGTGGCACTGAA
>DAOORH010000374.1:0-3772 GCA_035389145.1 Cellvibrio sp. | reverse complement strand
ACTCACTACCTCACCTGCCTCACACGATTCATAGGCATTGCCGACTATAGTTCGCGCCCACAAGAGCGAATAATGGCAACCATAGCAACTTGCCAAGGACATCAACGGCATGCCGCTTACATCATTCACTTTTAAGATCGCCCTGTAGAGGATCCATCATGGAGAAGAAGACCATGTCATCAAGAACGTGCATAGCCGTAGATTCAACGTGCGATTTACCCGCAAAGTTTATTCAACAACACAACATTGAAGTGCTGCCGATCTATATCAATTATGACGGCGGTCAGGCGCTGGATTACCGCGACCCGCAAACCATGTTGGATTTTTACAAGAACCATTCCAAAGCGCAATTTGGTTTGGCGCAATCTGATCCCTTATCAGTCAATGATATGACCCATATTTTAAAAGAGCGTTTACTGCCAAATTACGATTTGGTTCAAGTCGTTACTATCAACAGTAAAAAAAGCGATGTCTATAAGCGCGTGTCTGAAGCGGCGTTGGTAAACGAACCCAAATTCCGCGAGCTGGAAAAAAATGAAGGCCGCGTACCGTTTAGAATTCGTTTGTACGACAGCATGTCCATGTTTACCGGCCATGCTTTGTTGGTGTATGAATTGGTTAAGAAAATTCATGTAGAGAATTTGCCGCTCAATAAATCCATTCGCGCCATCGACAATATGCGCGATCAAGTTTATGGCTATTTAATTCCAAATGATTTGTCCTACATGCGCGACCGCCGTCACTTGCGCAAAGGCGATAACAATATTTCGTGGATTAATTTTAAGTTGGCCAGCGCCTTAAATTTGCGCCCCATTGTGCAATTGCACCGCGGCTCAACTGAAAAAATTGATACCGGAAAAGGCTTTTTAGGCGCGCTAGAAAAATTATTGGATCACGTTCGCAAACAAGTTATGCAAGGCTTAACCAGCGAAGTGATCGCGATGAGTTACGGCGGGACGCTGGACGAAATAAAAGATGAACCCGTATTGGTAGCATTCCGTGAGTTCTGCAAGCAACACGATATTAAAACCATGTTGTCGATGATGAGCATGACTGGTGCGATCAATGTGGGGCCAAAATCATTTGCCCTTTCGTTTGCAACGGATAAAGATTTGGTTTAAAACATATCCGTATCAGAAACAAAAACGCCGATCAAATGATCGGCGTTTTTGTTTTAGACATCAACTATTAAGCATCATAGCCGTTAGGATTTTTTTCCTGCCAACGCCATGCATCTTGCATCATGCGCTCTAAACCAAACTTAGCTTCCCAACCCAACTCACTCTTTGCCAAATCAGCATTGGCGTAACAGCTAGCAATATCGCCTGGGCGACGAGGAGAAATTTTATAAGGTACTTTGCGACCACTCGCCGCTTCGAACGCGCTTACCATTTGCAATACCGAACAACCGCGACCTGTACCCAAATTGTAGGCGCGGCAACCTGTTCCCGCTTTATCCAAACCTTTTAATGCGGCTACGTGGCCCAGAGCCAAATCCACCACGTGAATGTAGTCGCGTACGCCCGTACCATCAACCGTGTTGTAGTCATCGCCAAATACGGCGAGCTGCTGCAACTTACCAATCGCGACTTGCGCAACATAAGGCAACAAGTTGTTGGGAATACCCGCTGGGTCTTCGCCAATCAAACCACTTTCGTGGGCACCCACAGGGTTGAAGTAGCGCAAGAGGCTGATGTTCCATTGATTGTTTGGCGCCTTGGCCATGTCACGCAAAATATCTTCAACGATAAGCTTGCTGCGACCATAGGGGTTGGTAGCGGAGGTCGCAAAACTCTCGTCGATAGGTACGCTGACGGGGTCGCCATATACCGTGGCTGATGAACTGAAAATCAACTTCCAAACCTTAAACTCTTCCATCACCTCAGTGAGCGACAGAGTTCCCGCTACATTGTAGCGGTAGTATTTCATTGGCAATTGGCTAGATTCGCCAACCGCCTTCAAACCGGCGAAGTGCATAACGGCTTCAAACGAATGCGCCGCAAACACTTTGCGCATGGCATTTTTATCATTGATATCTGCCTTATAAAATACGGGCTCAAAGCCCGCAATTTGCGCAACGCGTTTAAGCGATTCTTCTTTGCTATTGCAGAGGTTATCCACCACTACCGGCAAATAACCGCTATTAATAAGCTCGACGCAAACATGGCTACCAATAAAACCCGCTCCGCCGGTAACAAGAATAGCGGGGCGATTTGCGGTGCTTGATTGATTTATAGAGGGAGGATTCATTAGAGAGATGTCCTTAAAATTCAGAGTGGCCGTTTAAGCAAGCCGGCAGTATACCTGTTAATCCTTTTTTTGAGAATAAATCATATTATTCTTATTTTATATCAGAGCGAATTTTTTCAAAATAAAAAGGGCAAGCCGAAGCTTACCCTTTTGGTGTTACAGACATCAGACAATACAAACCAAGAGAGAGTTACTTGATTGGCAATGTGAAACCAACAACAAAGTTAACTTCATCAGCAACTGTACCGTCAACATCATCAACGATTTTACCGAGTGTAAAGCTCAATTTGTCGTTGTAAGCGTAGGTCAAGTCGATATGGGAAGCAGCGTCTTTATGCTTGCCATACTTACCAGTGAAGCTTCCAAAAGTAGCTGCCAAAGTCATGTAAGTGTAATCAGAATCTACGTCGTCATAGTAAGTGAATGCTACTGGACCGTAACCGATCATGCCCACAACTTCTGCCAAATCACCTGGGCTTAGTGAAGCTGGAGTTTCATCCATTGGAACGCCGGCAAGGTAAGTAGTTACTGATTTTGGCTTTGGATAAGAATAAGTCCAGTAACTCAAATCATACTTAAAGTCACCAACAGCACCACCGTAACCGACGTACAAATCGTATTCTTGACCCATGGTGCCGTCACCTGAGCCAGCCCAAATCCCGGTATAGAAGCCGCTCTCGCTAAACTTCAAATCACCCCAAACAGAGGCACCGCCACCCAAATCAAAACCACGCCAGTAGTACATATTACCCGCACCGATAGCGGCACTTACTTCAGCGTGAGCAGCTGGAACAGCAAAACCAGCCAAGGAAGAAAGAGCGATTGCGCTAGCAATTAATTTTTGTTTCATCTTCATGAGTAAATCCTCTAGGTACGTTTCTACATTTAGTTTTTTGAGGCAGTCGAATCATCTAGAACGACTTGACTAGAACTTTGCAGATAGCAAGCCAACTTTATATTTTCCTTACTTTTCATAATGTTACAAATTAAATACCATCTTGCATACAAAATAATATACCCCACACAGCACCATTTAGGCGCACAAAGCTGCACACAACAAAGGATTTGCGCACCAAATAGACTCATTTAAATTTCTCAATCTCACTCTTTATCAATAAAAGTGGATCTTCGCGCCAAATATTTTTTCTCAAGCTCACAAAAAATGCATTTTTCACCGAAAGATCCAAATATAAAAGTAAAGCCAGTACCACTAAACCGGCCCCCAACCAAAGCTGCAAACTCAAAGTTTCATCCGCAACACCAGCGCCTAAAATGAGTGCGAGTACGGGCGTCATGAAGGTGATTAGCGATACCGCCGTGGGCGACATTCTCGCTAATACATAAAAAAACAAAGCCGCTCCTACCAAAGAACCAAACACCGACAGATAACCCACAGCAGCAAGCGATTTAATTGAAATGGTTGTAGGAATATGGCCATCCACGTACCACCACATCAGCAACAAGCCGGGCAATGCAAACAACAGAGTTCCAATCGCCTGATTAAATGCATCCACTTTTACAT
>DAOORH010000373.1:0-3774 GCA_035389145.1 Cellvibrio sp. | reverse complement strand
TGCCTTGCTCGCCGAGTAAATCGGTAATTTTGCTATCGCTTAAGGGCTTTTTAGGATTCTCTGCAATCACTAGTTTTTTGATGAGCGCGCGAATCGCGGTAGATGAACATTCGCCGCCAGAATCGGTACTTACATGGCTGGAGAAAAAATACTTCAGTTCAAAAATTCCTTGGGGCGTGTGCATAAATTTTTGTGTGGTTACACGTGAAATAGTGGATTCGTGCATCTCCACAATTTCGGCGATATCGTGCAGCACCAATGGCTTCATGGCCTCAGCACCATAATCTAAGAAGCCGCGCTGCTTTTCTACAATGCAACTGGCAACTTTTAGTAAAGTTTCATTGCGGCTTTGTAAACTTTTTAAGAACCAGCGCGCTTCTTGCAAATTATCTTTTAAGAAGGTGTTATCACTGCTGGAATCTGCGCGTTTCACTAAGGATGCATAATCCGAGTTAATGCGTAAGCGCGGCGCAATTTCTGGATTTAATTCCACCACCCAGCGACCTTCGCGTTTATCTACAAACACATCGGGCACTACATATTCAGTGTCACCACTCGCAATAATATCGCCGGGGCGTGGGTTTAAGCTTTGAATTAAGGTTACTGCTTGGCTGAGTTCATCTTCTCTGAGTTTGGTGCGGCGCATTAACTGGCGGAAATCGCGGCTGGCCAAGAGCGGTAAATATTGTTTAGCAATTAATTTTGCTTCGGCTAAAAACGGCGTTTTGGAATCGAATTGATGCAGTTGCACGGTCAAACATTCTGCCAAGTTTTGACTGCATGCACCGCAGGGGTCGAACTGTTGGATGCGATGTTGTACAGCTTCAACTTCGTCTAACTCTAAATCATCCCACTCACTGATAAGGCCGCTGAGAATATCTTCTAATGTGACTGACAGCATACCGCTTGGTTCAACCGCATCGATAATTGCCATGGCAATAATGCGGTCGCGATCCGACATGGGGGTGAGGTTGAGTTGCCACATCAAGTGATCATAAAGCGAATCTGTTGCGGCGCGGCGGCTTTCAAAATCGCCATCTTCATTGTCATAATTGCTTGAGCTACTGGCTTGGTTGGTTTGGTAAACATCGTCCCAGCTCGTGTCTACCGGCAAGTCTGCGGGAATTGCTTCGTTCCATTCGGTGGCACTTTCGCTGTAATCATCGGTGCCGGAATAATTGTCGGTATCACCGAAGCCTTCACCCTCATTAAAGCCGTCGCCATTGCTAAAACTTGTATCGGCGAAGCCTTCGTCCCCAAACTTATCACTGCTAGATTCGCTGTAGGTGATTTCACCAGAGTAGCTTTCGCTGAAATCATCGGTATTGCTATCGCCAGTGGCAGCAATTTCCTGCGAGCGAACGTAATCACTGTCTTCAAATTCGTTGCTGGGTGCGGCGGGTGCATCGAAGCTGTCTTCCACTTCCAGCATGGGGTTGGAGTCGAGCGCTTCTTGGATTTCTAGTTGGAGATCGAGAGTAGACAATTGCAAAAGGCGAATCGCCTGCTGCAGTTGTGGAGTCATGGTCAGATGCTGACCCATTTTGAGTTGGAGAGATTGCTTCATTATTAGGACGAAAAACCCCTAGCTGGTAAACGGTGCCAGCAAAAACATGCAGGCAAACCAAACACTGTTAAGTGGAGTTTAGTCAGGGTTTGCGCACTAGGCAATAACTCTGTAGCGCTAAAGGGAAATATTTAAAGCAATCTTTATGCCTAACGATCAAAAACTGACGCTTGTCAAGCGAACACAAGAGATTATTGCAGCGATAAAGGCAGTGAAAATAGGGGATTAAAGCTTGAAATCTTCGCCGAGGTAAACTTCACGAACCTTGTCGTTAGCCAGAATAGCTGCGGAGTTGCCGGAGGCAATGATATGGCCTTCGCTCACAATATAAGCGGTTTCGCAGATATCGAGAGTTTCGCGCACATTATGGTCGGTGATCAGTACGCCAATACCGCGATCTTTCAGGTGGCGCACAATTTCTTTGATATCAGAAACCGAAATAGGGTCAACGCCCGCAAAAGGTTCATCGAGCAGAATGAATTTAGGGTCGGTGGCTAAAGCGCGCGCAATTTCTACGCGGCGACGTTCACCACCGGAGAGCGACATGCCCAAGCTATCGCGAATATGGGTGATGTGAAATTCTTGCAACAGCGATTCCATCTTGGCTAGACGCTGTTTGCGGTTTAAATCCTTGCGCGTTTCCAGAATAGCCATAATGTTATCGGCCACCGTCAGCTTGCGGAAAATCGACGCTTCTTGCGGTAAGTAGCCAATACCTGCGCGGGCGCGGCCATGGATTGGCAGGCCGGTGATATCCAAATCATCAATCAATACGCTGCCATTATCGGCTTCTACCAAACCCGCAATCATATAAAAGCAGGTGGTTTTACCTGCGCCATTGGGTCCGAGCAGGCCGACAATTTGGCCGCTGCTCACGGTCAATGACACATCGATAACGACCTTGCGTTTTTTGTAACTTTTGGCGAGATGCTGTGCGTGGAGGCTGGCCATGAATTAGTCTTTTTTCTCGGGTTTGGCGGGAATAATGGTTTCTACGCGGCCGCTGCTTTCGCCAATAGAAAATTTGGCCGTTTGACTTTTAATATCGTAATCCACATGGCCGGCTTTGGTCACTGAACCGTTTTGCTCAATAGACACGTTCTTGTCGAGAGTAAGTTGCTCGGTTTTAAAGTTGTAGTGAATAACGCTTGCTTCGGCGTGAATCATCGGCTTACCCACTTCGGGTTGCTGCTGATAACGCGCGAGGTTGCCTTCAGCGGTGATCGATTCTTCGTTTTGATTTTTGTCTTTGTGAACCGTGAGCTTCTGGGCGTTAATTTCCAGAGTGCCCTGCACCAATTTTACATCGCCGGTATAAATGACTTCGCCGACCCTAAGGTCAACTTCTTGCTTATTGGCGGTAATGCGCAAAGATTGGTTTTTATCGGTGGGCAGTGCCTGTGCCAAGCCGGCCGACACAATCAAAAGGCATGCTGCTGCGCGTGCTACAAGCGTTTGTAGTCCATGCCTAACATTCACATGCATAGGGTTCACATATTTAAGGTGCATAGGTGCCCTTGACGTTAGAGAGTAATTGAATGCGGTCGCGCTTCATATCGGCGTGCATACCAGTGCCAGTGATCTGGCTTTTAGCGGCGCGCATAGTAACAGCTTTGCCGGTGTCCGCGAATTGCTCACGCGTGTTTAAGCGCAAATCGCTAGTCGTTATAGTGGTTTCGCCGTGCTTTTCAGAGGTTTGGCGCGCAACTACTTCTTTCGAGAGGGTGAACCACTCATTATTGCTGTCGAGCCGCCCCTCTTGTGAGGTCACCAACCAGCCCGGCTTTTTGGGGGCATTGACGAGTACAAAGACTGGGGTTTGGAACAAAGAATAGTCTTCCGCACTGGCCTTTGCCTGAGGTTGAAAACTGCGGATCAGTGGGGTGTTCATTTGGTAGTGAAGCTGGCCCTCTTGATCGTAGTGGCGTACTTCAACATCGGTGATAAAAGTGTGAGGAAAGACTTTAACAGCCTCTTGCTGGGCCGTGGCTGCATCTTGGGTGCTGGTGTATTTCATGGTAACAAACACAGCTACAAGCAGTATCACTACCAGCCAAGGTAAGGGCAGTAAGAGTGGGTTGATTCGTTCTAAATTGGTGCTATTGATTCCCGGAAGGGTAATTTTTGACATCTAAGTATTAAGCCAAATAGGGTTTTAAAATAGCGTCAAAGGTATTTTGCGCTTTCATCAGCATATCGCAGGCGTC
>DAOORH010000372.1:0-3787 GCA_035389145.1 Cellvibrio sp. | reverse complement strand
AAGATGAAGCAGCTTCAGCAGCAGGAGCAGCAGCATCAGGAGCAGCAGCATCAGCAGCAGGAGCGTCAGCAGGTGCAGCTTCAGCAGCAGGAGCAGCTTCTGGTGCAGCAGCAGGAGCTTCAGCAGCTGGTGCTGGAGCTGGTGCTTCAGCAGGTGCAGCTTCTTGCTTAGAGCAACCGGCCAACAAGCCAGCAGCGAGGATAAATGATGCAACGATTTGAATAGTTTTCATGATGTGCTCCGTCAGTATGGGACTCAGTATGAGACAATGTTTGAAATGAACGGACTAATTTTTTTACTTCTGTAAGAACTAGGCCCGTGAAAAAGAGTGTATATATTTGCAAACAAGATGAACAGGGGTTTGCTATAAGTAGTTGCTGATTTTCGGTAGAATATCCTCAATTTCGCACCATTTTGATTAATAAAGGTTCATTTTTAGGCATATTGGGGTAGTTATGACAGTAGAACAATTCGAAACCTGGTCACTTTATATCTGCGTGGGTGGACTTATCGGCTTTATGATTTTTATCGTATGGGATTTAGCCAAAAAATCAAAAGCAGGTAAGTTCGGCACATTTATTCTTTTTTTTGCCTTAGGGCTGGGGCTTTTGGGGTTCATTATCAAAACCGTATTAATGTCTACCTTGGAAAACCAATAGATCACTAAGCCTGAGTTTCTGTTTGTTTGAATTAGGTAATCAGATTGACTCTGCTGACTTTTCTTCTAGAGTTTAGGCTGTTACCCATGTTATTTGGACATACCTCAAAAAGAAAAGTTTATGAATGTAAATCAAGATGTTTGCCCCATACCGCACTGATAGACTCGGTCCGCACATTTTAGGTGGATTGTTTGATTCGTATCGATGGCATTTTCGCCAAGGGTAATCCTCAATAAGACCCTTCACCATTCTCAGTTGTTTAGATCATTTAGGTCTAGGCTCGTTGTAACTTCGTCAGCTATAAAATTTATATAGAAGGAATCAAGATGCATATTTCTTTACCTTGGTCCAAGTTGCTTATTTGCAGCTTATTGGTGACTCTTGTTGGCTGCAGTAAATCATCAGTAGATGTTGCAGCCCCAGCTATTGCGCCTCCTGCAGATAGTAAGGCATTGTTTAATGCCGATATTAAAGATGCAAAAGTATTGGTGTTTATTAAAACCAATGGCTGGCGGCATGAATCTATTCCCGCAGGTGTAGCGGCACTGCAAAAGATAGCGGCCGAGAATGCATTTACTGTGGTTCCCACTGAAGATGCTGAAATATTCAACGAAGCACAATTAAGTACTTTTAATGCGATTGTGTTTTTAAATACGACGTTAGATGTGTTAAACGATGACCAACAGGTTGCCATGGAACGCTTTATTCAGGCCGGTGGTGGTTTTGTGGGTATTCATGCCGCTGCTGACACTGAATGGGAAGGCGATTGGCATTGGTATAGACGTCTATTGGGTGGGGTATTCAAGAGTCATCCCAGTCAGCCTAGCAATGTTCAGCTTGCGCGTATTGATGTTGAAGATGCAGACCATCCGCTTGCCAAATCGTTGCCTGCCTCCTTTGAAATCGCCGATGAGTGGTACGACTATCGCGAGCTATACGAATTCAATAAAGTTATTTTAAGTGTTGATGAAAAAACTTACGTAGGTGGTCAGCATGGCGATCATCATCCTATTACGTGGTACCACGATTTCGATGGCGGCCGTTCTTTTTATACCGGCCTTGGTCACAATGCTGAAGTTTTTTCGAACCCAGAGTTTACTAAAATATTGTTAGGTGGTTTGAAATACGCTGTCGGCGGCAAACCCAAACTTGATTACAGTAAATCGATGCCGGAGCCAAATCGGTTCACCAAAAAAACACTGGTCTCAAACTTAAATGAACCCGTTAGCTTAAGCTTCTTTGCCAATGGCGATGCGTTAATTGCCGAGCGTGGCGGCAGCATTAAAGTTGTTGACTACAAAACAGGTGAGTTGCGTGATGCCGGTAAAATTGAGGTAGATCCGCACGGGAATATAGAGTTTGGTTTATTAGGTTTTGCAGTTGACCCACAGTTTGATAAAAACAAAAACATTTATGCAACTTATAACGCGGCCAAACCCGATGGCAGTACGGTTGAGCGCTTGTCGCGCTTTAAATGGGCTGATGGCAAGTTGGACCTTAAAACCGAAGAAGTTTTCTGGGAATTTAAAGTAGACCAAAATTGCTGTCATACCGGTGGTGATTTGCAGTTTGGAAACAATGGGGAATTATTTGTTTCCAGCGGTGATAACTCAAATCCCTTTACCGAAGAAGGTTACGGCCCATTAGATATGCGTGCCGATGCTGCTAAGAGCGATGGCTTGCGCAGTGCGGGCAATACCCAAGATTTGCGCGGTAAAGTTATGCGCATTATCCCCAAGGAAACTGGAGGTTATGATATTCCGCAAGGCAATCTATTCGCTAACCCAAAAGATGGCCGCCCTGAAATTTATGTAATGGGTACTCGCAATGCCTACAAAATTACTTACGATAAACCTACATCTACTTTGTTTTATGGCGACATTGGGCCAGATGCAGGTGCAGATTCAGATTTAAAAGGTACGCGTGGTTACGATGAAGTTAATCGCGTGACTAAGGCAGGAAATTTTGGTTGGCCATTATTTGTCGGCAATAATTTTGCTTACAAAGATTTTGATTATGAGACGGGGAAATCAACCAAATATTTTAATCCACTTGCGCCTATTAATTATTCGCCGCGCAATACTGGCTTAAAAGAATTGCCACCTGCACAACGCCCTTTATTGTGGTACCCCTATGGTCCATCGGATCAATTTCCTGAATTAGGTAAGGGCGGTCGCATGGCGTTGGTGGCAGATGTTTATCACGCAAAAGATTATGCGGAAAATCAACATCGCTATCCTGCGTATTACGACAATAAATTATTTATTTTAGATTTTATGCGCAACTGGGTTAAAGCCGTTAGCTTTGATGAATTTGGTCGCATTATAAAAATTGAACCTTTAGCGCCACAAGTTGAATACACGTCGCCCATTGATGCACGTTTTGCACCCGATGGCACCTTGTATGTGTTGGAGTATGGCAAGGCATGGTTTAAAGGTAACCCCGAAGCGAGTTTAAGTCGTATCGAATATTCTGGTCCAGGTAATCGCCCGCCCATCGCAAAAATAGGGCTTGATAAGACACAAGGCGCCGCGCCATTTAACGCTGTTGCTGATGTGAAACCGTCTTATGATTTGGATGGTGATAAACTCACCTACGCTTGGTCACTGAAAGCTCAAGATGGAACTGTGACTAATCTCGGTACCCAGGCAACGCAAGAAGTTAGTCTTGCGAATGCAGGTGAATATGCATTGGTATTGACCGTAAAAGATCCTGCCGGAACCTCGGCAACTGCAGAGACAAAAATTCAAGTGGGGAATGAGCCTGCGTTGATAGATATTAAATTGGACGCGAATCAATCTTTCTATTGGCCAAATACTACGTCAATAAAGTACGCAGTTACCGTGAATGATAAAGAGGATGGTGCAATTCAAAATGATAACGCCAATCTTGCTATCGCATTTGCCGCTAAAGCGGATGAAGTCGCCGCTCAGGGTCACCAAAAAGCAGATGTTGCAACAGTGGCAAAAGCGTTAATGGAAGCTAATGGTTGTAAGGCCTGCCATAGCTACGACACTAAAGTAGTTGGCCCCGCATTGAATGATGTGGCTGCACGCTATAAAAATGACAAAAACGGTTTAGATTACTTGGTCAATAAGATCAAAAAAGGTGGCAGTGGCGTTTGGGGT
>DAOORH010000371.1:2616-3793 GCA_035389145.1 Cellvibrio sp. | reverse complement strand
TTCTCTTTGTGGTCTGCGATTGGCCTGCCTATTGCTCTGTCTTTAGGTTATGAAGGCTTTGTCGATTTGTTGCAAGGCGCTTACGAAATGGATCTGCATTTCCAGCAGGCTCCGTTAGAAAGCAATGCGCCAGTGATGATGGCCTTGGTCGGTATTTGGAATCGCAACTTCCTTGGCTACCCAGCACAAGCCTTGTTGCCCTACGACCAATGTCTGCACCGTTTCCCTGCCTACATGCAACAGGCGGAAATGGAATCTAATGGCAAGCACGTTAACTGGGCGGGCGAACCCATCCGTTACGGTAGCGTTCCTTTGGTGTGGGGCGAGGTGGGCATTAATGGCCAGCACGCGTTTTACCAAATGTTGCACCAAGGTACGGATATTATCCCAGCTGACTTTATTGGTTCAGTTGAGCCAAATGTATCGGTTGATGGGCACCACGATGCCTTGATGGCCAACTTCTTCGCGCAAACTCAAGCCTTAATGCAAGGTATTGATGCAAACCAAGTGCGCAAAGAGCTGACCGCGAAGGGTGTAAGCGCTGCGCGTATTGAAGAGATTGTTGAGCACAAGGTGCACAAAGGTAATCGCCCCAGCAATACCTTATTGTTGCCTAAAGTTGATGCAAAAACCTTGGGTGCTTTGATTGCGCTCTACGAACACAAGATTTTCGTGCAAGGCATTATCTGGCGTATCCACTCGTTTGATCAGTGGGGCGTAGAGTTAGGGAAGGTGTTGGCATCAGCGATTCAGCCAGAATTGGCAGTTGGCGCGGCAGATAATGCTAAGCACGATGCATCAACCCGTAATTTGATTGCTTTTTACAAAGCTGCTAAGAAAGCCTAGTGCTCTTAGTCTGACCTGTTCCGGCCTTTGGTTGGCCGGAACAGATGCTGTAACCGATGTACAGAAAATGATTACCTGCCCAGCAATCGCTTGCGAAAGAGGCCTTAATAAGGGTAAAAGGTGGAGTGTCCTTTGTTGGGGCAATCCCTTATTGGAGTTGTCGGCAAACTCCTTTTCGTTTTTTGCGATCCAGAAAACCTCATGTTGGTAGCGTGTTTTACCAACCGAAGCAGACTTAACAAAAGTGGTATGCCATGACTGACTCAAGACTTATCGACATTACCAACCGAATTATTGAAAGAAGCCGTGACACTCGCGCCGCTTACCTTGC
>DAOORH010000371.1:0-2516 GCA_035389145.1 Cellvibrio sp. | reverse complement strand
GCCATGTGCGATGGCGTGACCCAAGGTTTTGCGGGTATGGATTTGTCGCTGTTCAGCCGCGATGTAATTGCCATGTCCACCGCGATTGCCCTGTCGCACGATATGTTCGACGGCGCTTTGTGTTTAGGTATTTGCGACAAGATTGTTCCCGGTTTGACTATGGGTGCCTTGTCCTTTGGTCAACTTCCAGTGATTTTTGTACCTGCTGGCCCAATGACTCCGGGCTTGCCCAATGCTGAAAAAGCCAAGGCACGTCAACTCTTTGCTGAAGGTAAAGTAGGCCGTAAAGAATTACTGGCGGCTGAAAGCGCCTCTTACCACAGTGCAGGTACCTGTACCTTCTACGGCACTGCCAACAGCAACCAAATGCTGATGGAAATTATGGGCTTGCACCTACCGGGCAGCTCATTTGTAAACCCTTATACCCCGCTGCGCGAAGCTTTAACACGTGAAGCTGTACACCAACTAGCGCGTATTACCAAGCCCGACAATTTCACCTCTATGGCCGATATTGTCACTGAAAAAACCATTGTGAATGGTATTGTTGGCTTGTTGGCAACCGGTGGTTCAACCAACCACGCCATGCATATTGTGGCTATCGCCCGCGCTGCTGGTGTACTGGTGAACTGGCAGGATTTGAGCGATTTGTCTGATATAATTCCGCTCATGTGCCGCATCTACCCCAATGGTTTGGCGGATGTAAACCGCTTCCAAGCTGTAGGTGGTATGGGCTATTTGATGCGCGAACTGCGTTCAGCCGGTTTATTACACGACGATGTTAAAACGGTGATGGGTGCTGGCGGTTTAGAACCCTACACCAAAGAGCCATTCCTTGATGGCGATAATTTGGTTTGGCGCGATGCTCCCGCTGAAAGTTTGGATGATGCAGTTTTGCGACCAGCCAGCAAGCCATTCACTGCCGATGGCGGTATGCGTTTGCTAAAAGGCAACCTCGGTCGCTCGATTATTAAAGTGTCAGCAGTAAAAGCTGAGCATCGTAAAGTCACTGCCCCCGCCATTGTGTTTCATACTCAAGATGAAATGCAGTCAGCGTTTAAACGCGGTGAATTAGAAAAAGATTTTATTGCTGTTGTGCGTTTCCAAGGCCCCAAAGCCTGCGGTATGCCAGAGTTGCACAAGCTCACGCCACCGCTCGGCGTATTGCAAGATCGCGGTTTTAAAGTTGCCTTGGTGACTGATGGCCGTATGTCGGGCGCGTCTGGTAAAATTCCAGCCGCCATTCATATATCACCAGAAGCCTTAGATAACGGCCCTATCGGCCTTATCCAAAATGGCGACATGATCGAGTTGGATGCCGAAACCGGCACGCTTCGCTTATTAGTTAGCGATGAAGAATTGAGTAAACGCCAGCACGCCTCCGCTGATTTAGCGGCCAGCCACCAAGGTATGGGGCGTGAACTGTTTGCACCCTTGCGCGCAGCGGTTGGTTTGGCAGAAGAGGGCGCTACTGTTTTTACGTGGTAGGTTTTACGTGGTAAGTGATTTACACGGTATGCGCAGTGCAAAGGATCTGTTCATTCAGTAATTAAGCAGTATTAAATACCGGTGAGGCTTAGCTTCATCCGTTCAGTAGTTGATTAAGACCGTATTGACAGGATAATCCCATGCTTGAAGCCTTTGATTTTGTTCTTTTTGGTGCCGCCGGTGACTTGGCGTTGCGCAAATTAATCCCGGGGTTGTTCCGCGCCCATCGCAACGGCGAATTGCCTGAAGGTACTCGTATTATTCCAACTTTGCGCAAAGTGCAATTGGTTGCTGATTACAAAACTATCGTGCGTGATGCGGCCAAAGAACATCTCAATAAAGATGAATTTGAGATTGAAGCTTGGGATAAGTTTGCCACTATTATTTTCCCTATTTTCGTTGATATTTCGACGCTTGATGACAAATGGGCCGCAATGGCTGAATTGCTCAACAGCGGCGATAACCGTCAACGCGTGTTTTATCTCTCCACGCCTCCATCGGTATTTAGCGAGTGCTGCAAACATTTGCACGAGTCAGGTTTGATTACTAAAACCTCGCGCGTGGTAGTAGAGAAGCCGCTTGGCTACGATGCTAAAACTGCCGAAGAAATTAACAGCAGCATTGCTGAATACTTCGAAGAAAC
Organism: Cellvibrio sp.; assembly: GCA_035389145.1. Classification (GTDB taxonomy): domain Bacteria; phylum Pseudomonadota; class Gammaproteobacteria; order Pseudomonadales; family Cellvibrionaceae; genus Cellvibrio. Next base: position 388 of record DAOORH010000371.1, on the reverse strand, counting down.
CCAAATTTTCCGTATCGACCATTACCTCGGTAAAGAAGCGGTTCAAAACTTATTGGCGTTACGTTTCGCCAACGGTATTTTTGAACACCTTTGGGATGCTCGCACTATCGATAACGTGCAAATCACTATCTCTGAAACCGTTGGTTTGGAAGGTCGCGCTGGCTTCTATGACGGTGCTGGTGCACTGCGCGACATGGTACAAAACCACATTCTGCAACTATTGTGTTTGGTGGCTATGGAGTCGCCCAACAAAATGACTGCCGAGCGTATTCGCGCTGAGAAATTAAAAGTATTGGAAAGCTTGCGTCCCTTAACTGGCAACACGGTGCGCTTTAACACAGTGCGCGGCCAATATGTTACCGGTGAAATGGGTGGTAAGACTGTACCG
>DAOORH010000370.1:0-3795 GCA_035389145.1 Cellvibrio sp. | reverse complement strand
AACCCTGCGCGACGTGAGCGATCAATCGGGTGCTTTGCTAATTTTGGATGAAGTGATGACCGGCTTTCGCGTAAGCCACACAGGCGCGCAGGGTTATTACAATATAAAAGCCGATATCACCACTCTTGGTAAAGTGATCGGCGGCGGCATGCCGGTTGGCGCCTTTGGTGGCCGTCGCGATGTCATGCAAATGATTGCGCCCTCTGGGCCCGTATACCAAGCGGGAACTTTGTCCGGCAACCCGGTGGCTATGGCGGCAGGCTTAAAAACCTTGGAATTATTAGAAGCTCCCGACTTTTACAAAAACCTGAGTGCACGCACCACGCAATTGGTGGAAGGCTTGCAAAAGCTAGCAGACGAAGCGGGCATTCCCTTCACAACTAACCACGTTGGCAGCATGTTTGGCTTCTTCTTTACTAGCGAACCTAAAATCACCAACTTCAAACAAGTAATGGCCTGCGATATTCCACGCTTTAATAAATTCTTTCACGGCATGCTAAAACGCGGCGTGTACTTGGCTCCAGCATCTTATGAAGCAGGGTTTATGTCTGGCGCACATACGAATGAGGATATTCAAGCGACTTTGCAGGCGGCGAAGGAGGTTTTTGCTGAACTGCTGAGAGATTAATAACTCATCCTGTAAAGATATTTTTTGATACAAAAATAAACATGATGAGAGAAGCATTTCCCTTAATTCGCTCATCATGCTTTAAGCAAAAAGTTTTACATTTCCAAATAATATATCCACACAAAAGCACCACTATAAAATAATAGAATTTTTATTTTTAAACGTGGTCACTCATAAACGTGCATAAGCAAAAAAATTACCATTTCAAAATATTGCTATGTTCTCAGCGACTATCCAACTCAATTTGTTACACAATCCCCTACAATTAATGCATCACAATGCAGTTAACCCAAACTTAGTCACTTCTAAGTTAGAAACGTGGAGGATGCCATGTTTAAAAAAACAGAATCAACTCGCCTTGGTGAGATTCTAATTAGCAAAGGATTAATTACTCCTGAGCAGTTAATCATCGCCACGCAGGAACAAACAAAACGAAAACACTCACAGAAATCGGCAGATGGCATTCAACCAAGAGCAGCGCTCATTGGTGAGATTTTGGTTGAGTTAGGTTTTATTGATCAACTGGAATCAAAACGTGGATTAAATTGGCAACAGCGCCTGCGTCACGTGTCTATTGCTATGGCTCTGTGTGCTCCCTTTATGGTGTTTGCACCCGCAGGTGCGAGTGCTCAGACAACCTCTAACTCGTCTACAAGCAGTACCGCTAACCGCGCGTTTACACCTATAACTATTCAAGCCGAAAATTACACGACTATGAGCGGTGTTTGGAACGAACCAACATCTGACGTAGGGGGGGGGCAAGATACCGGAAATATAAATACGGGGGATTGGATGTCATATGCCAACACCACCGTCAATATTCCAGCCACAGGCACTTACAAAATCACTTATCGCTTAGCAAGCTTAAACACCACCGGAAGCCTCGTACTAAAAGAAGTAAGCACAAATGCGGTTTTAGATACCATCCCCGTACCCATCACAGGAGGGTGGCAAAAGTGGGTTGATGTAACTCGGACAGTAACGCTAACTCAGGGTGATCATAGTTTCAAATTATTGGCGGCCATAGGCGGCTTTAACTTGAACTGGTTTAAAATCGAAGCTGTATCTGCTGCAATTACATCATCCTCAAGTTCAAAAGCCAGTAGCCTTAACGCTGCTTCAAATTCAAGCAACAATAGTATTGTCGCTTCATCAAGTAGTTCAAAAGCTACTAGCAGCTCCAATTCTTCTGCTACCTCAAAGATCGCCAGCTCAGCTTCTTCACTTGCAAGTTCTAGCGCATCTAGCACGTCAAACACCCCATCTTGGACAATTCAAGCAGAAAACTACACAAGCATGAGCGGTGTTTGGAATGAGACTACTACCGATATAGGAGGCGGCCAAGACACAGGTAACATCAACACTGGTGACTGGATGTCTTATACAAATACTAAAATTGATATTCCAGCCACAGGTATTTACAAAGTTACTATGCGCGTTGCCAGTCTAAACACCGCAGGAAGCCTAGTATTAAAAGAGGATAGTACGGGGGTGGCCTTAGACACTATTCCCATACCTGTTACAGGTGGATGGCAGAAGTGGGTGGATGTAACACGATCAATTACCCTTACCAAAGGCTCTCACAGCTTCAAACTTTTTGCCGCCACAGGGGGATTTAATCTTAATTGGTTCAAAATAGAAGCTACTGCATCTTCACCTCCGATTAGCTCAAGCTCATCCTCGGCGAGCACCGCGCTCAGCACACTTGTTAAAGGGCCTGTGGGTTTACGTTGGATGGCTCCAAGCCAACGTGAAAATGGCGATTTCCTGGATATCACCGAGGTGGGGGGGTATGAAATCCGCTACAGGTTAGCCAGTGCGAATACCTACTCTTACATTACGATTAATGATGCCTGGACCAATCAATACAACTTTCCGTGGCTTGAAGGTGAATATATTTTCCAGATAGCCGCTTTCGATAAAAATGGGATTTACAGTAATTTTACAAATATAACGCCTATCTAACGCGCAAAAAAAGCGGGCTTTCGCCCGCAAACGTGCAACCCCGTTAGGGATTTTTGAGCCTTGGTCGCCAACATATATAAATTGTTTAGCAATGAATGCAACCAATCTAAATTCTTTCGTTAAGCGGCACTTACAGGTAACTCCCTCACTCCTTGAGACCCTCGCACTACTGTCCCTCCGTGTAAAAACCTTCTGTTTGCGTAACCAATCCTTTATCGAAACGAGTGCAGCCTTATTCCTTAGCACTACACTGCTAAGCATCACAAATCCCTACAGCACACCTTACGCAATGGGTGAAATCCGCCAAATAGAGTTTTGGAACACCTAGACTGCAATCAATGCCTAAATTTAATGATTGCGCTACCACAACAATAACAAAAAAAAGCGCTAATACCAAACGGAATTGCGCTCTTTACACTAGTGGGTGATTATTCTGCTAGCTCGATCACAACGCCGACCGACCCACATTAAAAAAAGTCCACATCACTTGAGAATACTTCATCAGCGCCCAGCCCCATATGCTGTTTTCTCACCTCGTCATGCTCAACCATCTCGCCCACTTGGCGCTGCTCTCTTGCCAAGTTATTCAAGAGTGATAAAGCAGAAGCTAGGCCTAGATTAACTTGTCTGGTATCAATACCGGTGTCGCTTTTAGCTAGCCGAGCATCAAGCAAACGCACATCTTCAAGCGCCTTAGTCAAAATAGATTCCAAATCATTAATGGTATCCAGCACTTTTTGGTGAGTGCCCAGCAATACGTTGCTGACATCCAACGCACCTATCCTGCCATCGGTGACCCCTAGAATCCATGGCACTGTATCTTTAATGCGACCATAGCGCTCCGGGTTTTCAAGCGGCATATTTTTAATCAGCAACGATACCAAGGCGAAATTGCAGAAGGTCCGGCTACCAAAATCACAAAAACGCCCCTCTTTATGAATAGTTAAAAACATATCCTTTTCAAGCGGCGATAACTCGTATTTGTTCTGCGCGTAAAAGAGTGTTCCAGTTTGAGTGACAAACATAAGGGAGGTGTCCAACCCAAACTCCGCCATAGTTTGAAACAAGCCTTCAGCCAACTTATCAAAGCTGTACATGGCATAGGTACGCTCAGCAAAACGCAGTGATCGCCCCAAGTCAGCGCTGCTGCGGATTTTTACAACTATGAACACCCGTTTTTGCGTAGCGTGAACACTAGCGCC
>DAOORH010000369.1:0-3797 GCA_035389145.1 Cellvibrio sp. | reverse complement strand
TTCATGAAGAAGTTCGAAGCCGAGAACAAATAAAGGAGAATGATGATGAAAATAGCGATTTGGAAAAAAACCGTTCAGCAAAAGACATGGGCAAGCTTACTGTTACCGGCCGCCTTGCTTTTACCCGCGAGCTTGGCGCTTGCAGACGACCATCCGCATGATCACGGCGACAACCCAGTATTGACACGGGTAATCATTGATCAACTGGAGCTACGCGATGCTGATGGTGCAAACCCAGTAGCGTTGGAAGCTCAAGCATGGATCGGTAAAGACCTGAATAAACTCTGGCTGAAAACAGATGTTGAGCGACGGGACGGCGAGACTGAAGAAGCAGAAGTACAAGCTCTCTACAGCCGTGCGCTAGCACCTTTTTGGGATATACAAATGGGTGTGCGCTATGACGCTAAACCAACTCCTACTCGCACGTGGGGTGTGATTGGCGTGCAAGGTTTAGCCCCTTACTGGTTTGAAATTGATACAGCGTTATTTGTCGAAAAATCCGGCCGTACCGCTGCACGTTTCTCGGCTGAGTATGAGCTGCTATTTACCCAGAAGTTGATTCTTACACCCAGCGTAGAAGTGAATGTGTATGGCCAGAATGATGCAGAAACCGGTACTGGATCAGGGTTATCCGATGCCAAAGCAGGACTGCGTTTGCGCTACGAAATCCGCAGAGAATTTGCGCCTTACATCGGTGTTAACTGGAACAAAACTTTTGGCAAAACCGCCGACTTTGTAAAAACTAAGGGCGAGGCCGTTAGCGACACAGAGTTGGTTATTGGGTTACGCGCTTGGTTTTAGGCATCAGCTCTTCAGCTCATCCGATAACCATATTTTTAATTTCATTACAGGAAAATCATTATGAATACTTCACATCAAACCTTATCTACTCTTCGCCAGTTTTTGTTATCGCTGGTGCTCTTATGTTTTGCGAGCAATGCGCTCGCACATGCGGGGCTTGAGAAATCGATTCCGGCGGCTAACGCCATGATAGAAGCCGCCCCACCAGAGTTGGTGCTGGAATTTGATAAGCCCATCATGCTAATGAAATTAACGCTGACGGATAAAATGAACGGCACAGCGGTGAAGCTTAATTTCACTGCCAATAGCAAAACCGAAAAAGCCCACAAACTGCCGTTACCTAAAATCGCGGCAGGCCATTACATTGTGAATTGGACAGCAATGGGTAAAGACGGCCACAACATGAGTGGCGAGTTTGCATTCATGATCGGTGCAATGAAAGGAATGAAGCACGATGAAATGAAAAATCATTCCGGCACGAACCATACCGGGCACTAACGCATGAGCCTTAGCCTATGGGAACTGCTCACCTTACTGAGCAGAGTCGCACTTTATGCCAGTGTGGCGAGCGCCATAGGCGGGCTGTTTTCCTCATGGTTACTGGCGCGGCATCGCGAATCCGCACCAGCTATTTGCCGGTACACCTTCTGGGGCTGTGTGATTGGCATAATCGCTTCGCTGATTGGTTTTGCTGCGCAAGCGGGCGCGTTCGCCGATCAAGGCCTCATGGGCATGGTGGATCTCAACATGATGTCCATCCTATGGCAGACATCCGTGGGAACTGCTGTAGCTTTACAGCTGAGCGGGTTTTTACTGATTGGCGTCACTACAGGATGGCTACTGAAATCACAAAAACCGCATAGCAACTGGGCAAAGGTTTTGATGCTGCTGGGCGGGCTAAGTTTGCTCGCCGCTTTCTCGCAAGTGGGGCATTTTGCTGAGCAGTCACTACTCGGAAAGGTCGCCATTTCTTTGCACGTACTGGCCATGTCGTTATGGATGGGATCACTCTATCCACTTTGGCAGGTAAGTCGCACAACGGATATCCCTACAATCCAACGCTCAATGGAACGCTTTGGCCAAGTGGCCGCCGTCATCGTAGGTGTTCTGGTTGCCAGCGGTGTTTTAATGGCCACGATGCTGCTGAAAGATTTTCATACCTTATTTTTCACGCCTTATGGGCAAGGTTTGCTATTGAAATTAACACTGGTAGGAAGTTTGTTATTGCTAGCCGCCAGCAACAAATGGTTAGTTGTGCCACGGTTGATGCAACCCGGTTTTTCAACACGATTATCACGCGCCATAGTGTTAGAGGTCTGTGTGGGCGCATTCATTTTATTAGTCACCGGAATTATCACTGTCATCATTGGTATTGATATGGGGCATTAAATGTCAGCCATTTTTATCGCAAGAATAGGTTAAGCTAATAGCATGCGCAGATTTCCAATATTCATTATCTTACTGCTTAGTTTTTTGCTACCACTAAATGTGGCAGCCAGTACGGTATTGTCTGCGCAAACCTGCCCCGAACAATCGGCGATGGCGAACGATGCCTCCTCCGATCAAGCTATGCCAGACTGCTGCGATGAGTCAGACAACTCGATGGATTGCCAGCAGATGCAAAGCTGCCAAGGCTGCAACATAGGTTGCCAATTATTTACCTCCGTCATACCTGCCTTTCATTTTTCATCTGATACAAAACGTCACCCTTCATCGAATACGCCCGCACCGGGTATGTTCGATCCCGCCTCGGTATGGCGCCCCCCAACGAACTCCTAAACAGTTGCGATAACGTTTGGCTAATGTCGGTTAGCGAACGTGGCTTTTTCGTTTCTTTCGTTTACGGAGTTTTGTTATGTCTTCCTCTTTTTTTCAGCCTCGAACGCTGGGCGTACTCGTGTTGGGTGTTGGCCTTGGATTGGCTATTAGCCTTGGTATGAAGCACCTCAAGGTGTTGACCGCGAAACCAGAAACAATGGCAGTTGCGGAGCAAAAAACGGCCGATACTGAGCCGAAAGTGCTCTATTGGTATGACCCCATGGTACCCGCCCAGCATTTTGATAAGCCGGGTAAATCGCCATTTATGGATATGGAATTGGTACCCAAATACGCCGAATCCGGCGCGGCCACGAATACACTTAGAGTTGACCCCACCCAAGTGCAAAATCTGGGAATGCGCAAAGCGAAGGTGATGCGCATGCCCTTACATCCGCAGCATGATCTCCCCGGAACCTTGCGTTTTAACGAACGCAACCAAGCCATTATCCAATTGCGTGCTGGTGGCTTTGTTGAAAAAGCATGGCCCTTAGCGCCGGGGGATCGCGTTACTGCCGGGCAGCCGATTGCAACTTTTTACGTCCCCGAATGGCTTAATACCCAAAATGAATTGCTGGCCGCAAAAACGCTTAATAGCCCAAGGCTGTTAGAGACGTTGCGTACTCGCCTGCGACTGTTAGGTATGCCCGATGCATTGATCGTGAAGGTTGAGGAATCTCGCAAGCCCGAAACACGAGTCACTATCACCGCACCCATCAATGGCATTATCGAGTCATTAGAGATAAAAACCGGTATGTCGCTGGCGAGTGGGCAAACACTCGCACGCATCACCAGCATTGATTCATTGTGGTTGGATGTAGCCATTCCCGAGGCGCAAGCATCAGGTTTACAGGCGGGCGATGTCGCTATGTTTTACGCCGCTAACACCAACTCATCACCGGTGACTGGCAAAATCGATTCACTCTTGCCCGCCGTGAATGCCTCAACGCGAACCATCACCGCCCGTGTTGTATTACCTAATCCAAATGGCATCTTGAAGCCTGGCACCAGTGGCCGCGTTGTTCTTAGCGGCAATCAAACCCCTGCCGATTTACAACTCAGGGGATTACTCGTACCAACCGAGGCCGTAATTCGCACCGGAAAGCGCTCGCTGGTTATGGTGGCAGACACCGAGAACCATTTTCGTCCCGTGGTCGTAACCCTTGGGCAAGAAATTGGTG
>DAOORH010000368.1:0-3816 GCA_035389145.1 Cellvibrio sp. | reverse complement strand
TTTCCGACGGCACCGTAAAAGTTCACGTTAAACATCTGCTCAAAAAATTGCATTTACGTTCGCGTGTTGAAGCAGCCGTGTGGATGATTAACCAACAAACACAGGAATAAAAAATGGACTGCTGTTCACAGCCCGGTTTATTGCCGGTAGCCCAAGCCATTAACTTAATGCGCGATGCTATATCACCAGTCACCGCCACTGAAAAAATCAGCCTGACTAATGCGCTGGATCGCATCTTGAGCGAAGCCATTTATTCCGCGCTTAATGTTCCAGGTCATAACAACTCCGCTATGGATGGCTATGCCCTGCGCCATCAAGACCTCAGCACTGAAACGCCTTTAACATTAATTGGCCATTCACTCGCGGGCCACCCATTTAAGGGCGCAGTGAACCAAGGCGAATGCGTACGTATTATGACCGGCGCGGTTATGCCCGAAGGCGCCGATACCGTTGTTATGCAAGAAAATGTGCGCGCTCATAACGAATTTATTCAAATACATAAACCGCCAAAGCTAGGTGAAAATATTCGCTGCGCCGGTGAAGATATTGCTATCAACTCACTCGTATTTGAACAAGGAAAACGCATTAGCCCAGTGGATGTAGGTTTGCTCGCCTCACTTGGTATTGCCGAAGTCAGTGTTTTTAAACGTATAAAAGTGGCCGTTCTTTCAACCGGCGACGAATTAAAATCACTCACAGAAAATTTACAGGCGGGCGACATTTACGATAGCAACCGCCCAACCATAATCGCATTGCTTTCGCGTTTAGCAGTGGATGTAATTGATATTGGCTGCATAGCCGATGACCCAGCAAAAATTGCTGACGCCTTTATAACGGCTATTGCGCAAGCGGATGTGGTTATATCAAGCGGTGGCGTTTCAGTAGGTGATGCTGATTACACCAAAGACGTTTTAGAAACACTCGGGAAAATTAATTTTTGGAAAGTCGCCATGAAACCGGGTAAACCTTTTGCGTTTGGCGCTTTACATAAACACGATTCAGAAGAACAGACGTCAATCGATTCAAAAGGCTGGTTTTTTGGTTTGCCCGGCAACCCAGTATCAGCCGTTGTTACTTATCATCAATTAGTGGTACCTGCGTTGCGGTATTTGGCCGGTGAAAAATTTGAGGCATCGCCAACGTTAAGTGTCAGCACTATAACCAATCTCAAAAAACAACCCGGTCGCGCCGATTATCAACGCGGGCAATTGAGCATGCAGAACGGCGAAAACCAAGTAATCGCAACATCCAACCAAAGCTCCGGCGTACTCAGTTCATTAGCGCAGGCTAATTGTTATATTGTGCTTGAACAAGAACGCAGTGCGGTAACAGCAGGAGAGAAAGTAAACGTAGTTTTGTTTGATAAATTTATGCAGTAATACGATCAAAACTCCCTCTCCCTAGCCCTCTCCCACAGGAGAGGGAACAGATCAAAAAGCCGAACAATCTCTTCACGCCCACTTTTCTAACGCATCTTCATCGGATACTTTCGCCTCCACCCACTGCTCAGTATTCGCTTGTTTTTCCTTCTTCCAAAAAGGCGCTTGGGTTTTTAAATAATCCATAATGAACTCTGCCGCTGAAAATGCAGCGGCACGGTGTGCGCTAGCAACGCCCACAAACACAATTTGATCGCAAGGTTGTAAATTTCCAACGCGATGAATAATACGTACGGCTTGCAGCGGCCAACGCTGTTTAGCGTCTGCCATTATGTTTGCCAAGGCTTTTTCAGTCATTTGCGGGTAATGCTCAAGCGTCATTTGCAATAGACCATCTGGCAAATCGCGCACCAGCCCTACAAACATGACTATCCCGCCCGCATTATCTGAACGCATTCTCAAACAGGCATATTCTTTAGCGAGATCAAAATCCTCGCGCTGTACATTCAGCATCTTAACCGCCGGTTACGGGAGGAAAGAATGCAACTTCATCGCCAGATTTTACGGTTGCAGAAAGACCTGACATAGTGTGGTTAACAGCAATCAATATTTTTTGTTCAGATAATATTGCATGCCAGCGCGGGTTTAATTGTTCCAGTTCGCGCAATACATCTGTCACAGTAGTGCCCATAAAATCCTTAATAAGAAATTCTGATTCACCCAAGCGCTCGCGCAGTTCTGCAAAAAATAGTACTTTTATCATAATGAAATATCCGCATTTAATATGGCAGGCTCATTTATCCAATGGCCATTTTTTCCACCGGTTTTTTCGACCAATTGCATAGAATCAATAATCATCGCCGCATCAACGGCTTTGCACATATCGTAAACGGTTAAGGCGGCAACACTCACGGCGGTGAGCGCCTCCATTTCTACGCCCGTCGGCCCAGTTAGTGCAACGTAGGATTTTACATACACATAACCTAGCGGTTGATCGAATTCAAAATCTACACTGACTTTTGATAATAATAGGGTGTGACACAAAGGAATAAGCTCAGCCGTCTTTTTTGCGGCCATAATGCCCGCCACTCTTGCAACCGCGAATACATCACCCTTTTTCAAACCAGAATCCAGCATAAGCTGCACAACCTCAGGGCGTGTTCTTATGCGCGCAATCGCTTTTGCGGTTCTCTTAGTGGGTTCTTTACCGCCGACATCCACCATATTCGCCGCACCGGTTGCATCCAAATGCGTAAATTCTTGACTCATAATTAACCCCGTGATGCGCAGGCAGCACGATCAGTTTTTTTCAAGTGGGGCACAAAATTACACGGGCCTTGGCGCGAATCTAATTGGTATTTAATAATTTCATCCCACGCGGTTTTGCACGCATTGGTTGAACCAGGCAAACAAAAAATTAGGGTGTGATTTGCCAAGCCCGCAAGCGCACGCGACTGAATTGTAGAGGTGCCGATGTGGCGCAGTGATAGATGACGAAACAATTCCCCGAAGCCCTCAACTTGTTTATCAAAGAGCGGCGTCATAGCTTCTGGCGTTGAATCTCTATCGGTAAAGCCGGTGCCGCCGGTAATTAAAATAACTTGCACTGCGTCATCTGCAATCCAACCAGAACATACCGCACGAATGTGATAAATATCATCTTTAACAATGGCACGCTGCGCTAGCTGGTGCCCTGCTTCTGTTAAACGATCTACCAGCGATTGGCCAGAGGTATCTGTTTCTAAACTTCTAGTATCTGAAACCGTTAATACCGCAATAGCCAGTGGCGATAATTCTTGCGTTGTGTTGTGTGCCATAAAAACTCCAAAAATATTTAACCGGCAATTAATAATTACCCGCCTATCATCGCCAAATGGCGAGTAGATCCTGTTACTTGTTCTACCAAGTTGTGGCCGCTGCCTTTTTGTGTAATGGATTGCTGCAAAAACTCAATCGCAGGTTGAATATTATCGCTCTGCAAATGCTCTCTGAGATGCTGATGCTGATCTGCAAACAAACATAAAAATAATTGCCCCTTGCTGGATACGCGCAAGCGATTGCAATCATCACAAAAGTGTTTGCTATAGGGCATGATTAACCCAAGGGAACCTTGGTAATCTGGGTGAATAAATTCTTTGGCGGGGCCAGCTTGTAGGCTGCGCAAGCGCTCTGCCCACCCACTCGCAAGCAGGCTTTGCTGGATGCTTTCGCCGCTCACATGCTGCTGATTGAAAAACTGTTGATTGTCACCCGTGCGCATCAACTCGATAAAACGCAGGGTGATTTTTCGGGTTTTTATAAAAGCTAGAAAATCCTTTAATTCATGGGCATTTTGATCGCGCAACAACACTGTATTTATCTTTAAACTTTTGAATTCCAGGCTTTGCGCAATATCTAACCCACGCAAAATACTGGCAAGCTTCTCGCTACCCGTAAT
>DAOORH010000367.1:0-3825 GCA_035389145.1 Cellvibrio sp. | reverse complement strand
AATCAACGGAGAACTCTGTCACAAAACCCTATATATAGGGGTAAATCTCGAATGAGCTACAAGATAATGCGGTTGAAGGATTAATGCAAGCTGGAAAAAGCTGTGGATAACTGTGGGTAAGGTGTGGGTAAGCCGTGAAAAAGCAGGGTAAAACCCTGTAAATACCGCATTGGCGCGGCTTTTGTGCCTTAGCAGGCTTATATAGTCATGTTAGATTTTTTTCTTCTAGGTAAGTCACTTGGTTATTACTACATATAGTGTGTGGAACTTTATAAAGCCTACTAGATTAATAGGGCTGGGGCGATCAAGGGTTTATTGAGCATTTCGGGTTGCCAATTCCTTACATTCCAACCTATGGATCGCCTTGCAATACTATTATCATATAGTAATAATGACTACATGATTTGCGGGAAAAGCCAATCACTCATGTGGCTTAGCAGTTCTACATAAGTCGGTAAAAACGACTAATAACCTAGGCCTTCTACTAATAATTCAGGCGTCATATCGGCAACGAGGAAAATAACATGCGTCGATTTACTCTCTATTCCGTTTTCTTATTGGTTTTAACATCGCTATGTTCATCGGCGTTTGCAGATCACCCCATCAAACATTTCAAGGATATCGTTTGGGCTAGCCCAGAGGGTTTTAACCTGACGCTAGATATCGCTGTTCCAGAAACCAAAACCAAAGGCAAGCCGGTGCTGGTGATTTTTCACGGTGGTGGTTGGTTATTAAATAATAAGTCGATCATGACCGACTTGGCAGATGGCATAGCAACGCGCACAGACGTGATTACCGTAAACGTTAATTACCGGCTGCTTTCGGATGTTAACAACACCACGACTATGAACGCCTTAGTTGAAGATGCTATGGGCTCGGTGCTGTGGGTAAAAGACAATATTAAGCGCTACGGTGGCGACCCGAAAAAAGTAGCGGTTACGGGCGATAGCGCCGGCGGGCATTTAGCCGCCATGGTAACCCTTGCGGGCCGTAACCTCGGCGGCGATGGTTTTAGCAAAAAGCCCCTAAAATTTAAGCCAACCTATTTGCCCAAGGGTAAAACGGCTGAACAAGTGGCTAAAAGCGATGGCTTGAAGCTTCAAGCGGCCATTCTGAGTTACGCCGTGTTTAGCGTAGCGGAGTTTGGTAAAAGCGGTTTTGAGAGCGAAAATAATCCATTTTGGAAATTTGCGAATGCTAAAGCGCGTGGCATATTTGGCGGCACAATTAATGCGAATGACAACCCAGAATATTATCTGGCTGCATCACCTAATCAGTACCTAGTGAGTGCGAAGGATTACAAATTGCCACCTCAGTTTGTGCATGTGGGTGAGAAGGATGGTTTGACGTCGCCCGAGAGTGCAAAAAAATATGTGGATCAACTAGAAAGCCTCGGTCAACCCGTGAGTTTTAAAATTCATCCGGGCAAAAATCATGGTTTCCTTGATAGTGGGTGCAATGAATACAACAAGGGTTGTTTTAAAGAACTGTCTGAACCCGGTGTTACCGAGATGATTCATTTCTTAAACGACGTATTCCACTTATAAAGTCCCTTTTTTGCTGAACGCTTCTGCGTTTGGGTCTTACCGCAATTAATGTAGATCGGCAAACACGAGTGCAGTCGATGTTAGGCTGCGCCTTTTCTCCAATAAAAAAATGGAATCTATCATGGGTAAATTTACTATTCCCCAGCTTCATAATTTTCCGCGCTTGCACATACCGAGTTTGAAAAAACATATAGGCATTTCTTGCACCTTTTTTTCGGCAATGTTGTTTTCTGTATTTGCCAGCGCGCAGCTCATGCCAGATCAGCTTCAGCCAAAAGTCTTGCCCTACAAAGATACATCGCTCAGCTTTGAAGTGCGCGCTAAAGATTTGGTGTCGCGCATGACGCTGGAAGAAAAAACGCCACAATTAATTAATGATGCACCGGCAATTCCTCGCTTAGGCGTGCGCGAATATAACTGGTGGAATGAAGGCTTGCACGGTGTTGCGGCTTTAGGTGAAGCAACTGTATTTCCACAATCTGTAGGTATGGCTGCTGCGTTTAACGAACCTCTCATGCACGAAATTGGCGATGTGGTGAGTACGGAATTCCGCGCAAAACATTTTTCAAAAATGCATCGCTTTGGTGGTTCAGATTGGTTTGCAGGGTTAACCGTGTGGGCGCCGAATATTAATATTTTTCGCGATCCTCGTTGGGGCCGCGGTCAAGAAACTTACGGTGAAGACCCTTACTTAACCTCACGCCTTGGTGTTGCCTATGTAAAAGGTTTGCAAGGCGATGATCCGCGTTATTTAAAAACCGTCGCGACGCCAAAACACTACGCTGTTCACAGCGGCCCAGAAGCAGGCCGTCACCGCGACAATATAAACCCAAGCCCAAAAGATCTTGAAGAAACTTACTTGCCCGCGTTCCAAGCGACAGTTGTCGAAGGAAAAGCAGAGTCGGTCATGTGTGCTTACAACGCAGTCGATGGCGTTCCTGCCTGCGCAAATAAAGTATTGCTAACCGATTATTTGCGCGATAAGTGGGGCTTCAAAGGTTTTGTGGTCTCCGATTGTGCTGCAGTCTTCGATGTTTATCACAAAGCAAATCACGGTTATACCGCAACGCCGGAAGAGGGCATTAAAGCGGTACTTGATGCAGGTATGGATTTGATTTGTGGTGATGCTGAAGAAGCTAACCATATCAACAGCGCGCTTAAAAAAGGCTTAGTCACTGAAGCGCAAATTGATAAATCCTTGGTTCGTTTATTTACGGCAAGAATGAGGCTCGGCCAATTTGATGCGCGCACGCAAGTCTTCCCAAAAATTACGGCGAATGACAACGACACCGATCAACATCGCAATTTGGCTCGTAAAATCGCGAGCGAATCGCTCGTACTTTTGAAAAACAAAGACAACTTCTTGCCCTTTAAATCTTCGGTAAAAAAACTCGCGGTTGTTGGCCCCAATGCCGATAGCGTTGCAGCGCTTGAAGGCAATTACAACGGTAGCCCTTCAAAACCAGTGACTGTTTTGAAAGGTATGCGCGCACGTTTTGGCGAGAGCAATATTCAATTTGCGCAAGGCACCGGTTTGGTTGACCCCGTGCAATCACCTGTGCCTAGCAACGTACTTTGCGCTGACGAGAAATGTAAAAAAACGGGTCTGAACGCGGAATACTATGCGGACAAAAGCTACAAAGATAAGCCGCTCATTAAACGTGTAGATGCAAATGCAACTGTGAGTTGGCGCAATGAAGTGGCCAGCGGCGCAGTGCGTTGGAATGGTTTTGTAAAAGCACCTGAAACCGGTACTTATTCCATGCGTTACCTTGCCGATGGCGGTTACCGCATTTGGGTAAATGACAAAATCGTGATTGATGCATGGAATGTTGATTGGCGCCCCGTTATCGCGAGCGGCACAGTAGACTTGGTTGCAGGTCAAACCTATCGTTTGAAAATTGAAGCTTTCCAACGCGGTGAGCAGGGCAATGAGCAATTACTGTGGAGTTTGCCTTCTAACCCCGGTGCGCAAGCGGCTGTGGCTGCTGCGAAAGAGGCTGACGCAGTGGTATTTGTTGGCGGTATAACGGCGCAAGTAGAAGGCGAAGAAATGCCGGTACCAATGCCAGGCTTTACGGGCGGTGATCGCACGGATTTGAATTTGCCCGCTGCACAACGTGAATTGCTGAAGCAACTTTACGCCACTGGTAAACCCGTTGTGGTTGTGCTCATGAACGGCAGCGCTTTGTCTGTGAATGAAGAGGATGCGTCGGCAACGGCACTGGTGGAAGCGTGGTATCCCGGTGGTCAGGGTGGTGAAGCAGTGGCATCTCTG
>DAOORH010000366.1:0-3825 GCA_035389145.1 Cellvibrio sp. | reverse complement strand
GCTTTCATCTTGTAACACACTGCGGAGTGCATCTATCAAACGCGAATCTATAGCGATGTTTTTAATATCATCGCCACGCTGATAAGCGGCAATCACATCGTTAATCACTTGCAGGGATAATTGCTGGCTAGCATCCCAACGATTAAACCCATCGCTATCACGGCTCATTAAAAGCATTAAGTCTTCACGCGAATAATCGTACTGAAGTTTTACTGGTGCAGAAAAACCACGCAACAAAGATGGCACTGGCTTTTCTTGCACACGTTCAAATACAAACGTCTGCTCTGCTTGAGTTAATTCAATTACCTTGTGCGTGTTATCACTGGTTTCAAAATCTGGCTCCGCATCTTTTAAATAAAGAGGTAAATCCCCTGCACTACCCAACAAACCCATTGCGATAGGAATATGGAAAGGTAATTTTTGCTCACACTCAGGTGTGGGCGGGCATGTTTGTTTGATATGCAATGAATACTCTTGCGTATCTTCATTGTATTCATCGGTCACTTGCAAACGTGGCGTGCCCGCCTGCGAATACCAGCGTTTAAACTGCGTTAAATCTTTACCCGATGCATCTGCCAATGCAGCTACAAAATCCTCTGTGGTTACAGCCTGTCCATCGTGACGCTCAAAATATAAATCTGTACCCTTGCGGAAATTTTCTTTGCCGAGCAAATTCGCTAGCATGCGTACAATCTCTGCACCCTTCTCATAAATAGTCATGGTGTAGAAGTTAGAAATTTCAATATAGGACTCAGGGCGAATGGGGTGCGCCATGGGGCCAGCATCTTCCGCAAATTGTAGCGTGCGCAACAGGCTGACATCTTCAACGCGCTTAACGGTGCGAGAACCCATATCCGCCGAAAATTCTGAATCGCGATAAACCGTAAAGCCTTCTTTTAAACTTAACTGAAACCAATCGCGGCAAGTAACGCGGTTGCCAGTCCAATTGTGGAAATATTCGTGAGCAACCACACCTTCAACACGCTGAAAGCCTGCATCGGTTGTGGTTTCGGGTTTGGCCAACACGCAGGACGTGTTAAAAATATTTAAACCTTTATTCTCCATTGCGCCCATATTGAAATCATCAACGGCGACTATCATGAAAATATCAAGGTCATATTCGCGGCCATACACTTCTTCATCCCAACGCATGGAATTTTTCAGCGACGTCATGGCGTGATCGCATTTGTCCAAATCTTTTGATTCCACATAGATTTTTAACGTCACATTGCGCTTTGAGCAAGTAGTGAAGCTGTCTTCTATGTGCGCGAGATCGCCCGCCACTAACGCAAATAAATACGCGGGCTTTTTGAAGGGATCATGCCAGGTAGCAAAGTGGCGATTATTATCCAAATCGCCCTGCCCGATTAAATTACCGTTCGATAAAAGCACGGGGAATTTTTTATCGGCTACCACTGTGGTGGTAAATTCACTCATCACATCTGGTCGGTCAAGATAGTAAGTGATTTTGCGGAAGCCTTCTGCCTCACACTGGGTGCAGTACATAGTGCGGGATTTATACAAGCCTTCAAGCGATGTATTTTTTTCAGGGTAAATCTTGGTAACGCTAGTGAGCAAAAACTGCGCGGGCGTATTTTTAATGGTTAAGGTTTCAATGCCAAACTCGTAGGCATCCTCAGAAAGACTATTGTCGTTAATCGCAATAGAAACCAACTCTAAATCTGCACCGTGCAATTTAAGCTGCGATACATTCTTAGCCGCTGGATTAGCACGCAAAGATAAATTAGAGGTGACTAGCGTATAGCCATCATAAATATCGACATGCAGTTCAGTTTTGGTAATTAAATAATCGGGAACTGTATAGTCTTTTAAATAGATAGATTGTGGCTGCTGCTCAAGATTAGACATAGATATTCCTTAATTAATTTAACTATTCAACCCACTTAATAGGTTTTTCTGTTTCAGGGTGATCATGTTCATGACCATCTTCATCGCCACAAAACGTATGCGGCTCTGGCGGTATATAACCCGTGTGCTCTTCTGGTGGTAAATGTTTGTGCTCATAAACAATGACAGCCTGCATACACAACTGACGTTGTTCTGCAGACAACTTATTACCATCTGGCCACTTGCCAAGCTCTACCGCCGTTTTTAAATTTTGATAAATATCCGGCGTAATGCTACTTAATAGTTTTTGTAAATCCATCGCGAAATCTCTTTTAAAAATAAACTTTAAAAACTCAAACTTTAGATGATGTAGGTTTGGCGGTAATGAATGCATAGGCACAGCCTACTAACAACCCGCCCAAGTGCGCAGCGTTCGCAACACCTCCACCGATAAAAGAATCTAGCGCGCCAGTCATACACAACACCAGCCAAAACAACATAAAACCTAATTCAGCCGGCTGTACGGCAGTTAGTTTATGCGGCGCTAATTTGTGGCTCACCAGAATAAAGCCAACAAGTGCATAAACAACGCCGGATATACCACCAAAGAACCCAGCCGGATGCCATAAAAATTGCGCAAGGTTGGATAAGACTGCAGCTATTACAAAAAATAATACGTAGTTTATTTTCCCTAGCAGCAACTCAAGGCGACGGCCTAAATCCCACATACCCAAGCTATTGAAAAAAATGTGCATGAAACTGAAGTGCAAAAAGGTAGGTGTTATTAATCGCCAGATTTCTGCCGAACTTAAAAGTTCAGGCAGGGAGATAACACTAGTCCGATAAACATCTTGAAAACTTAAGTAACGCACAAATTGGTATTGCGAATCGAACGAGACAAGTAGCGCACCAAGAATACTTAACACAATCAATACAGACGTAACCGGTACAGATTTTATTTGTTGATAGAAAGATGGGGGTCGAGCGTCATCATTGTTTAAAGTTTCGGGCGTAGATTCAGCTTCATTGTGCTGAAGAATTAATGTGCCGCGTTCAAGCTCATGTAACAGCTGCGCTATAGGCCCCACCAATCTCGGGTCAGCGGTCGCTATAACTTGCTCACCCGCCTCTTCATAAATACGATGCACTATTTTGCACTCACTTAAATAGCCCGCAATGTGAGTGAGATCTTTTTCAAGCGGAAACTTTTTAACAACAATCCAATTCACAATATTCTCGTAATGGCTAGAGATTAGGGATCAACGTATTCCCATACAAATTTATTAGGATCTAGCTGTTGCTCACCGTCCATTCTATAAGCCACTAAGCGGCCGTATTTTACCGCACTATAATCCAAACAGGCGATATTATGGGTGATGGGCTGCGGTTGACCTTTTAACCAATAATGCCCCACAAATAGCGGTGGCTGATCCAAGCCATAACGCACCATTTGCGCGCGATGATCTTGTGAAATAGGCAGCGCCGCAATTTCCGCAGGAATAGGATCTGGTTGAAATAATAAATCGCCATAGGTTTGCGCATGCTGCGCCCAAAATTTGGTACGGAAGGTGCTGCGCACATGCCCCTCTTGTGTAACAACCTTTAGGCCATCGGGTAATGGAAAGACAACACCGCGGGTTAACAATTGAATCGTATCAGCAGCCTGTGTGTGAATGTGGGCGCTTTGATGCAAAAAATCCTCATCGAAATGACCATCACCAAAGACATCTTTGTGTTGCGCAATAACAGCATGATCCCAACAAGCATGAACAACTCGAAAAGCATTTCCATGTTGCGCTGAGCCAAACTCCATAAACAAAGGTAGCGTTCTAAACCACCGCAACATTTCTTTCCATTCATCAGGGTAGCGTGCAAATTGCTCAAGCGTTTCTGCAATCAGAACCGAATTTGCGGTTGTATGTGGGCGTAAATATTCAAATGAATTAGTCTGCAGATTTTTAAATTGCGTGCAGTAAG
>DAOORH010000365.1:0-3848 GCA_035389145.1 Cellvibrio sp. | reverse complement strand
AAAAGTGTTTTTAAAGAGGCACTTGAGGCCTTCTTTAAAGCGTTAGATCAATATACGCTGGCTGATTTGCTACCGAAACAAAAACAACCTGCCCTCATTAAATTACTAGACATACAACAATAATATTGGTTCAGCAGTCATGCGCTCAGCAACATAGTTAGGCATGATAATGATTTGTAATATTCTTCTTTAAGCTGTATTAGCCTGCGGATTTATATTTTCAGTTAATTTTACACGATACAAGGCGGCTACAAGATCTGACTGGGTAACAATACCTAGAACTCTATGTTCATCATCCACAATGGGAATATGGTGCATGCCTGCGTCGGATAAAAGCGGCACCAATTCAACGATGTGAGCATTGACATGGGCAGTTCGTACACCCGTCGTCATAATCTGTCCCACCACTTCGGGCTTGCTGGAATAGTTATCGCGGGTTAAACGTATAAAATTACGTAATTTCGTTTCAAAGCTATCATAAACATCTAAATTAGCATGCTTCATAAAATCTACCAGCGTAATAATACCAACTATACGGCGCACGTGATTTAACACCGGTAAGGCTTTAATTTTATGCTTTCGTAAAGTTATCCATGCCTCCTCCAATGAAGTTCCAAACTCCACACTGATAATATCTTTTGACATAATATCACCACAGGTAATCTGTTCAAATCGACGTCGATAAGATTGCATTTCTGTTTGTTTCATTAAATATTCAAGATCATCGCGACTGATATCTAGCACTTCATTGTATTGTTGCAATACAACATCCAGATCTTTTGAGTTAAAACCTGCTCTATTGGTCGGCAGAGCATCCTGTGTTTTATGTACATTTGTCGGATTAGCAAGCTGTCGGTGTGGATAAGGATGACGTGTAAGATTATTAAATATCATGGCTGAGATTATTAATACCAAAGAATTTATACCCACGGGTGCAAGCACATAATCAAAACCTAGAGAATGTATATCCGGGCCTCCAAGCACTGCATACAAAGCTATAGCGCCGCCAGGAGGATGCAATGATCGTGTAACAAACATCAATGCAATTGCTGTAGAAACAGAAACCGCAGCGGCTAAAGGAACATTAGCGATCAATAGAAAGCAGCTGACACCCACTCCTGCCGACACGATATTTCCAACTAATACCGCCCAGGGTTGCGCCAAAGGACTAGACGGTAAAGCGAAGAGCAAAACCGCAGAAGCTCCCATCGGAGCAATTACAAAAAGAACTGTTTGAGATGCCATGAAACAAAAGCACAGAATGGCAGTTATTAATATCCCAAGCAACGCGCCTATGGTTGCCCTAAACCGTTCTTTGTTATTAACCTCAACTGCCTTTGGTCCACAATCCTTTAGCCTTATCATTAGGTGTTTAAAAGCTTTAGCAAAAAGATCCCCAATTAAACCCATCATTCTATACACCTATTCAATCGATTAACCTCAGACGAAAATGGCTATGATTAATTCGTCCTTAAATCATTATGCAAAAGACAACATACTGCCAAGTAAACAGTGGTATAACCATACCCACTAAGGGGTAAGTTCAGTGTTTATTGCGAGGCCAGCGCTTACTATTAATGTTTTATAGCCACTCAGGAAACCCACTTATGAGCCTTACTCTTGATAGTTATGCAGACTTACTTAATATCGCGCGTGCCGAAAAAAATCCACAACGACTATTATTTGTATTTACACGCGCTGAAATTGAACACGATGCCAATGAAGTACAAAAAACTGCATTTGATAAAGGTATAGGTGGATTATTGAAACCAGTCATGTGTGTAGATAAACCTATTGATGAATTAACGAACTTTGACGATTTAGTGGCTGAGTCTGATAACACAGAGCAATCCTGGTCGGTTATGTTTGCAGCTTGCCTTTCTGGCTCCGATGGAGCCATGCCAAGTAGTGAAGATGCAAATAAACCCTTGGATTCCATGATTGCTGCTATCAATAACGGCATGGTTAGCCAATACTTGGCGTTTAATCGCAATGGCGAGTTATTGTCATTGGAAATGAGTTAGGCCGCTTTGATAGATTTGCTATCTAAATCGAAAGACTGCTGGCCACAAGAGAATTTTTTTCTATGCTAAAAATATTGAATGCACTGGCCGTACTCAGTTATCCGTTTCGCATTTTCTTTTTAGCCTGTGGCATTTATGCAATATTTATTATTGCTGCATGGATGGCAATCCTACTTGGCTCGCTCAACCTACCGCTTGCGTGGAGCCCACTCTATTGGCACAGCCATGAAATGATTTTTGGTGTGGTTACCGCTGCAATTTGTGGATTTTTATTAACAGCCATGTGCAATTGGACCGGCGCACAACCCCTCAAAGGTTTAGGCTTATTCGGGTTAGTGAACCTATGGGTAGCTGGGCGAGTTGTGATGTGGATCGGCAATCATTTGCCTGCTGAACTTGTTATTTTGGTTGATGCTATTTTTCTGCCGGTTGTTACTGCTTATGTTGCTTACATTTTATTGAAACATGGCAATAAACGAAATTTAATCTTAGCGGCTATTCTCACCCTACTTTCACTCTGCAATATTTCAATGCATGCCGGCGCTTACACCAACAATTTCTATTGGCTGTGGGCGGGCGAAACAGGCGCTTTGGGACTTATCACATTAATTATGGTTATTATTGCGGGGCGAATAATTCCGCTATTCACCATTAATGGATTACGCAGCCAAGGTTATGATGTTGAGAAAATAAAGAACTCTTCTCTGCTCAGCGCACTTGCTATCGCTAGCACCGCACTATTGATTCCACTTAATTTTTTTACGCAATACCCAATCCTGATCGGGATAGTAGCTTTAAGCGCAGCGGTTATTAATGCAGTGCGGCTATCGCAATGGGCCAGCCTAGCAACCAAACGCGAGCCTCTACTGTGGATACTGCATTTGGGTTATGCGTGGATTGTGATAGCACTCGTGTTAAAAAGTATGGCCGCATTTAATTTGTGGATTGCTCCCAGTGTTTGGCAGCATGCACTAGGGCTAGGCGCTATGAGCAGTTTAATTCTTGGCATGATGACACGTGTATCTCTAGGCCACACAGGCCGCCCGCTAAGCCTGCCGCGTTTTGGTGTGGTTATTTATCTCGCCATTAGCGTGGCGGCAATTACTCGGCTACTAGTCGCATTAAGTTGGATTGATTTTCAGATAGGTTTAATACTTACTACTATTGCATGGATAGTCGCATTTGGATTTTTTACTATTCTCTACTACCCAATTCTGACTAAACCACGCATGTAAAATCCGGCTTATCCATGCATTTCGGATTGCAAAACCCCCACTTCCAACTCTGCAAACCAATTGATAAATCGCTCTACGTCGGCGCCTTGAAAAATGGCGCCATGTTGTGGGCACAGCATGTTTATATCCAGTTTAATTACCCGCTCACACCAGCTTAGTTTTGCGCTATTAGAACCCATCCAGCGGCGATGAAATCCTTCTGCTGCCTTAATAGTTCTATCAAAGTCAACCACAAAGATATTCGTTTCCTCAGGCGGTAAAAGTGCGGCACCTATATCGCCCGAGAACAATATTTTTGCAATTGGGTCATATAAGTTAGAGTTTCCCGATGAATGTAAATAATGGGCGGGTATTGTTTTTAATTGCAATCCATTTAGGTCAATGGGCATACCCGAATCTGGTATAGGAATAAAGGTGTCTTTTTTACCACCAAAATGTGGGATAAAACCTGTCCACAGCCAAGGTATATAGCAGGGCAATTCAGCGTTAAATTCTAACCAAAGCGATAACGAGGAAATAATATCTGGGTCTTGATGTGAAGCAAACAGCGCAACTATATCTTCGGGATTGCATACCGCACAAATTGCCG
>DAOORH010000364.1:0-3868 GCA_035389145.1 Cellvibrio sp. | reverse complement strand
CTAAGTAGCGCACCGTACTTTCCAATTTGGTATGCCCCAATAATATTTGCACAGCACGCAGGTTTTTGGTGCGCTTATAAATCAGTGACGCTTTGGTGCGTCGCAATGAGTGCGTGCCATAGTTGGACGGGTCTAAACCGATCTCACTGATCCAATTGTGTACGATTCGAGCATATTGTCGCGTAGTGATGTGCGGAGATCCATGAACACGACTTGGAAATAGATAGCTGTCATTGTGCAGGTTTGATTTGGTCAGCCATGACTCAATTGATATTCGTGTCAAAGGTGTTATTTCAAATTGAACGGCTCTATGCGTTTTTTGCTGCATTACCGTAGCGCGATGCAAAACTCGCGCTCCATGACAAATATCCCGGACTTTTAGCTTCACTAAATCGCAAGCGCGTAGTTTGCTATCTATGGCGAGATTAAACATTGCTAGTTCGCGAATTCGACTGGTTATTTGTAATCGGACGCGAATCGCCCATACATCGCTCACTCTCAAAGGTGCTTTCTGACCGATAAGCTTTCCTTTATTCCAAGGGGCTTTTTTCAGTGGTTTATCAAATGAAATAGACATAGCAGACTCCTCTCTAATGGGGACTCTCTATTGTCCTCCTTAACATGGAAAACGGTACTTTGACTGCTAGACTTTGGTGATGCTTTACGCTTAAGGAGCGGTAGATGTTTCTGGAAACTTCCACACTGTCCAAAATACTCCTGGTTGATGATCAGGCGGCTGTGATCCATCAGCTACACGGCATCGTGAGTGACTTGGCAGAGACTTATTTTGCGACCAACGGAGTCGCTGCGCTGGAAATGGTTCAGCGGCACCGGCCAGACTTGGTTTTGCTGGATATTGAAATGCCTGAGCTGGACGGCTACGGCGTTTGCCGGGCAATTAAGGCGATGAAAGATCTGGCTGGCACTTCCATCATTTTCATTACCAGTCACGTTGATCCCATTGCAGAAATCATGGCGCTTGAGCTGGGCGGCATAGACTACATCCCTAAACCCATAGTGCCGGAAGTCGCTCGGGCGCGAATTAAAAACCATTTGGCGCTGGCGTTGCACCGCAAACAATTGCAGCGGGCGGCGGGCGAGCTGAAATTTTTGGTGTCTTCGTTACCTGTCTTCGTAGCCTATTGGGATGAACAATTAAACAACTTGTTTTGCAATGACTATGAGGGTGTTTGGTTTGGGGTGGAGGCGACTCAGATGCGCAATACCCCCATGAGACAAGTTGTGGGTGAGGAAATTTTTCAGCAGGCCTACAACGCACTGCGTCATTCGGTGGCACGTGATATTCCGCCCTTTGACATAAGCTTCATTACAGCCGATGGCCGCTATGTTTTCGGGCAGGTGGCATTAGCCAAACGGGTGGCCGAGAGTGGAGCCTCCGGGTATTTGATGGTCATTACCGACATTAGCGGGCGTAAGCAGGCCGAGCGACGCCTGGAGGAAGAAAAAGAGCGAATCCGTATAACCCTCAATTCCATTGGCGATGCGGTAATCGCTACCGATACCCAGGGGGAAATCACCCTGTTAAACCCCGTTGCGGAGGATCTAACGGGCTGGCGCTCATCAGATGCCATAGGCAAACCGATTGAAACCGTGATGAAGCTAACCGATGGCGATGCGGGGCGCCCGGTGCAGAACCCGATTCGTTTGGCGCTCAAAGAAGAGCGCACAGTGGGCATGGCGCTAAACACTTTTTTAGCACGGGGTGCAAATTCAAGTGTTGGCGTGGAGGATTCGGCAGCACCGATTGTGGATCAGGACGGTAACATCACTGGCGCAATTATCGTGTTTCACGATGTCAGCGAAGCCCGGGCGATGGCGACCAAAATGACGCACTTGGCGCAGCACGATCCGCTTACCAACTTACCTAATCGCATCCTTCTTTATGACCGTATCCAGCAGGCACTCAGTGGTAGCCGGCGTGATGCCAATACAGTTGCGCTGTTTTTGTTGGACATTGATCATTTCAAACAGATCAATGATGTACATGGTCACTTGGTTGGCGATGAGTTGATCCAGAAGATTGCGCAAGCCTTATCCAAAGAAGTCAGGGATTGCGATACCTTGTGCAGACAGGGCGGCGATGAGTTTATTTTCCTGTTTCCTAATATCGAATCCACAAGTCACATAACACAAATGGCGGATCGCTTATTGCGTATTTTCGAGCAGCCTTGGCGTGTGGGTGAGAATAGCTTTAAGTTGACCGCGAGTATCGGCATCAGCATGGCACCCGATGATGCGGACGATGTGGAATCACTCTACCGCCATGCCGATGCCGCCATGTACGCCGCCAAAAGTGCCGGACGAAATCAATCGCGTGATTGAATCACGTGTTCCACTTCCTGAATAGTTACGTTGGTTTTTTACATGATCAATAAAATAAATAAGGTATCGCTGTCGCTATTACTAATATTGGGTGTGCTGATTTCTTTGGTCTTTGCTTCTATTGTCACCTGGAGTGTAAGCGAAAGTCGCCGTGCAGAACTGAATAATAAAGTTAGTGAAGAGGCTGATAATCTCATCAAAAAAATGGCCGAACGAATCTCGCTCTATCAGTACGGTTTGCGCGGGGTACGAGCCTTTGTATTAACCGAAGAAGTGAACCGAGGGTTAACCAGGCAAGCATTTTATAATTATTCCATAACGAGAGACATCGCAAAAGAGTTTCCAGCCGCAAGAGGGTTTGGGTTTATTCGCAGGGTCAGTGCTGCGCAAGAGCCAGAGTTTTTGCGGCGGGCCAAAGCTGACGATTTTCCGGAATTTGCAATCCGCCAGTTGCAACCCCATCACAATGAGCGTTACGTCATTCAATATATAGACCCGCTGGAAAATAATCGCACCGCAGTGGGGTTGGATATTGCCTCTGAACAACACCGTCGGTCGGCGGCACAGCGAGCTATCACCACCGGCGAGGCACAGTTAACGGGCCCCATCACCCTTGTACAAGCAAAAGGCAGCCCGCAGCAATCCTTCCTGATATTAATGCCTATCTACCGTACATGGGCTACCCCGTCCGAAGCTCCTGAGCGCTGGAGTAACGCAATAGGCTGGACATTCGCACCGCTGCTGATGAAAGACATACTGGATAGCCTGAATATTGATGCAACAAAATTTCACCTGCGTTTGAGTGATGCGACCGACCCCGCCAATACCGAAGTGTTTTATGTCTTGAATGATGAATTGGAGTTTACTGATGCGAAGGTTCGATCAGCCTTAGTGTTTGGTCGCACATGGCAGCTTGAACTTGAAGGCACATCAGTGTTTGCCAAAAGTTTGCACTCATTCTCTATAGCGATGGTTTTTGCGACCAATTTTTTTGTCGCCCTTATCCTAAGTGCGCTATTGATTGCGTTACTCAGCTATTGGCAGACTCGTGCGAGACTATACCGGCAAGCGTCACGACTGGCCTCTTTTGTTGAAGGCTCAAGTGATGCCATTATCGGTACGGATTTAAATGGAATTATCAAATCATGGAACAAGGGAGCAGAAACAATTTTTGGGTTCGCCGCTGAAGAGGTGTTAGGGCAGCAATCGCTGGAAAAAATCATACCGACGGGATTAGAGGCGGAAGCTTTGCAGCAATGTCGCCAAGCAAGAGAGGGGGGGCGGGAAACTGGTTTGGTAACACGTCGCTTACGAAAGGATGGCAATGTATTTGATGCACTTATCAATATCGAGCCTATATATGGCAGCAAACAAAATATTATCGGTTTATCACTTACTATCAAGGACATTTCTGCACTCAAAGAAGCGGAAGAAAAATTACAGTTGCTGAATGAAAATTTAGAGCAAGAAGTGGAATCGCGTACACAGGAGCTATCTAAAACACTGAAACAAAATGCCTCAATTC
>DAOORH010000363.1:0-3872 GCA_035389145.1 Cellvibrio sp. | reverse complement strand
ATTCTTCTGCAGCCAAGAGCGCGGCAGATTTTTCCGGCATATCACGCAATATATGTAGCGCGCGGTGCAAGTTAGTATTTAGGCCGGATTCGTCATCGTTGCACAGCGCCAAGAGTTCATGGCTGCCCTGCAAAATATCGCCCGCGTTGGCAAGGCTGCGTTGCTCGGCTTCTAGCTTTTCCAGCTCGCCAGCTTGCAAGCCGAGTTGATCCAACTCATTAACTTGATAACTTAATAATTGAAAACGGGCGCTCACTTCGGCGGCGTTATCGCGCAAATGTAAATAATGTTCCAACCGACTTTGCCATTCGCGATAGGCGAGGCGCACTTGTTTGGCGAGTTCGGCTTGGCCGCCAAATTCATCCAGCAGGCGGCGATGGGTTTCTTTTAAAAGAAGCGATTGGTGCTCGTGCTGGCTGTGAATATCAATCAACATTTCGCCCAGAGTGCGCAGCTGCTGCAAGGTCGCGGGTTGGCCGTTGATATAGGATTTGGATTTGCCTTCATTGTTGATCAGGCGGCGCAGCAGGCATTCATTGGGCGAGTCCATTTGCTGCAAATCATTGGCGATTAACCATTCCTGCGCGGCGGGAATTCGGCTGGTATCAAAGCTTGCAGTAATGTCAGCGCGGCTTGCGCCCAAGCGTACACGGTCTGCTTCCGCGCGGTCGCCTAGAGTTTGGCCAAGGGCGTCAAGCAGAATGGATTTACCCGCACCTGTTTCACCGGTAATCACGGTCATACCGGGTTTCATATCAAGGTCGAGCTTTTCCACCAAGGTGAAGTTTTGAATGCTGAGATGGGTGAGCATGGCTGGGCTCCGTAAAAGATCACGCAGAAATATTAATCTGGCTGTTTATACAGTAAATGCGATTGTGGGGCTAGAGGGAAGCTGAAAATTTGAGAAGGTAAACCCCTGCGGGGAATTGTCCTAGGTGCGGAGGAGGTCCGTGTACCAATTCCCCTCTTTAGCAAAGAGGGGCTAGGGGAGATTTGATGTTTGCGATTACCGTTTAAATCCCCCTAGCCCCCTTTTTCTAAGGGGGAACTTGAACGCATTGCACTGCATTCGTTTACAACGTAAACCCCTCCAACATATGACTCAGCTGATCCGACGCCTGACGTATCTGCTGCGATGCCACCAGCGTCCCCTGTGCCGCATCCTTAGTACCCAGCGATGACTCTTCCACCTGGCTCACATAATCCAAAATCATGCTGCTGGCGGTCACGTGTTCAATCAGCGCATGGCCTATAAAGCCCACGATTTGCGCGACTTGATCGGTCTCCTGTTGAATGATTTTCACCGTCTCGCCGCCTTCGCGGGTTTGGCGAATACCCTGTTTCAGTTCGCCGACCATATCATCCATATGTTGCTTGGTTGTGCGGCTGCTGTTTTGTACGGCCGTAATCGTTTCGCTGATTTCTTTAGTCGCCTGAGTGGTGCGCTGGGCAAGGCCGCGCACTTCATCGGCTACCACCGCAAAACCTCGCCCCTGCTCACCAGCGCGGGCCGCTTCAATAGCGGCGTTAAGGGCGAGTAGGTTGGTTTGATTGGCGACTTCGCTGATGACCGAAACAATGGCAGAAATGCTGTTAATCCGCTCCGCCAATTCATCGATACTGGTCTGGGTTAGGCTCACGCTAGATTCAATTTCCACAAAACTTTTTACTGCACCGGAAATTAACATTTGACCCTGAGCGGCAATACGCGATGCGGCATCTGTTTCTGCGGTAGCTTGTTTCGCCTGCTGCACTGCAGCTTTAGTCTGCTGGTTAAACTCTTCGGCAGAAGCGGCGATTTTGCTGGTATTGATACTTTGGTTCTCAGCCATAGAACTGCTGGTTTCGGCCTTGTGCACAATCACATCGCTAATGCCATGCAGGCTGCCCACCGCCGTTGTGACCCGTGCAATCATTTCGCGCAGATCCTTACGCATGCGCACCACTGAACCGTAAATACTTTCTTCGGGCACCTTGCGATCAATTCGATTTTCGCGCAAATCACCCGCTGCAACCGTACGTACCAAACTGAGCACATCGCGCAATTCTCCGCCTAAACCGCGCTCCAAACGGAAGGCAAAGATAAACACCGGAACCACAATAATCAGCGCCACCAGGATGCAAATGAGCAGCTGCCATTTCGCGGTCTCCCAAAAGCGCGCATTTACTTCATTAAAACCAATACCTGTGCCTACCACCCATTGCCAGCGAGGTGAAATTTTGGCGATGGAGAGTTTGTCTTCAATGGAGCCATCGGCCTGCTTTTGTGTCCAGTGATAACGCGCTGTCTCGCCACGGGCGTCAGCAACGGCAGCCTGCAAAATATCGCCCACACTTTTGCCTTTACCATCTTTAAACTCATGAAAGCTGGTGCCGTGTAATTGCGGGTCGAGCGGGGTGGCTACGAAGTTGAGCTTTTCATCGGCCACATACACGTATTCGCTCTTGTGATAGATATTGTTGCGCAGAATTTGCGTGGCGGCTTCTTTCGCCTTTGCTTCCTCCATCATGCCGCTAGCGGCAAGTTTTTCCATTTGTACCACTGTGGCATAAGTGCTGTTGAGCAGCTCTTCCACGCGCGCGCTATTGTCCTGGTTGCTTGAATAACGAAGGGTAAACAAACCGATGAGCATAATGCCGAGCAGACCAATAAATATCAGGCTGCTGAGAATCCAGATTTTAACGCGGAGTGACATTCTTACCTCCAGCCGGGGTATAAAAGTGAGTAAGGGATAAAGCGAAGTAATTAATGTGCTGCTTTATGCGTTGAGATTAGGTTTGCAAGACAACGTTGTCAAACGGTTTTCGGCGATGTTTAGACTTTTTAGGCAAGGATTTGGCTAAGATAAGATGAAAAAGTATTTTAAGCGACAACGATGCCTGCTCATGGTGCAAGGCTCTCGCTTGTGCGCAGCAAAAGCAGCAGCTCGGCAGACTTGAATCCTTCGATCTACACCCCATATAGGAGGCACTGAATTGTTTTTGCGGTAGCCAATCCGCGTGAAAATCATTAGGAGAACGTTGTGTCCACAGAAGATTACCAAGACATCCAAAACGCCGACGCCCAACCTGAAGCCGCCGCTGCCGAGAAGGTAGAAGTTAGCATTGACGGTTTGCAAGCGCAGTTGGCGACTCTTGCTGCCGCTTACGAGTCTGCTAAGGAGCAATCCTTGCGTTCACAGGCGGATGCGCAAAACGCCCGCCGCCGTGCGGAGCAAGATATCGAAAAAGCCCACAAATTCGGCCAAGACAAAATCGTTAACGATTTACTGCCAGTGGTGGATAACCTTGAGCGCGCACTTTCTACGATTGATGCTAGCAACGAAGCTTTCACCGCAATTGCCGAAGGTATTCAGCTCACTCACAAGTCGTTTATCGATGCCCTCGCGCGTCACCAAGTAATCGTAGTGAATCCGCACGGCGAGCCCTTTGATCCCAATTTGCATCAAGCCGTATCGGCAGTGCCGAATCCGGATGTAGAACCCAATACCGTGATCAACGTATTCCAAAAAGGCTACACCTTGCATGGCCGTTTGGTTCGCCCCGCGATGGTTGTGGTTTCCAAGGCACCTTAATTAGAAAGGCTCCATAATTTATCTAGAAAACCGTAATAGCAACAAAATTTGTAAGGATTTTTTTAGAGCTGCACTTGAATTACATTTGTCAGCTCCAATATAGAAAACAACGGATGATGAATAGATAAATCTCGCTGCGAATTGCAGGAGATGCATCGCAAATCACTCCATTTATTAACATTTCGCGCACTGACTGCTTTTACTTCCAAAGGGGCATGCGCGAACAGATACAACGAAATCTAGGAGCAATATCATGGGTAGAATTATCGGCATTGACTTGGGCACCACCAACTCTTG
>DAOORH010000362.1:0-3876 GCA_035389145.1 Cellvibrio sp. | reverse complement strand
TTCACAATACTGTCGAGCAAATTAAATCGGGCGTGATTTCTACCGAGCGTGCCGATGATGCTGTGCGTCGTATATTGCGCGTAAAACTCCGTGCGGATCTGTGGAATAAAGGCCTGCCGTCTACACGCCCACTATCGGGTAAAGATGAATTATTAGGCGCGGCCGCACATCGTGACGTGGCTCGCCAAGCGGTACGTGAATCTATTGTGTTATTAAAAAATAAAAACAATCTCTTACCTTTATCACCGTCAGCCAATATTTTGGTGGCGGGCGATGGCGCCGACAATATCAGCAAGCAAACAGGTGGTTGGTCGGTTAACTGGCAGGGTACTGGCAACACCATGGCCGACTTCCCCGGCGCTACGACTTTGTGGATGGGTATTGAAGCCGCTGTGAAAGCTGCAGGCGGTAAAGCTACGCTCAATGCTGAAGGCAATTACGAGCAAAAGCCCGATGTCGCTATTGTGATTTTCGGCGAAGACCCCTACGCCGAAATGCAGGGCGATGTGCAAAATGTGTTGTTGAAATCTGGCGACACCAAAGATTTGGAATTACTGCGCAAACTCAAAGCCGACAATATTCCATTAGTGGCTTTATTTATTACCGGCCGCCCACTTTGGGTTAACCGCGAATTAAATGCCGCTGATGCTTTTGCCGTTATTTGGCAGCCCGGCACTGAAGGCGCGGGCGTGGCAGATGTCATTTTTAAAGCCCAAAACGGCAAGCCTAAATACGATACTAACGGGCGTTTAAGTTTCTCTTGGCCTAAGCGCCCAGATCAAGCACCGCTTAATGTTGGCGATGAAAATTATGATCCGCTTTTTGCTTATGGTTTTGGTTTAAGTTATTCAGACCGCGATACCTTGAGCAGCGAACTATCGGAAGAGGGCATTCAACACCAAGCCACTACTGATGTATTGGAATTGTTTAAGCGCCGCCCCATGAATCCCTTCACGATTATTTTGGAAGGTAAAAATAATGATCGCGCGACGCTTAATGGCAACATTGCTAGCGTCTCCTCGTTAACGGTAACCGCTGTTGACCGCGATGTGCAGGAGGATGCGCGCCGCGCACAATGGAATGGCAATGGTGAAGGTTTAGTCGCCCTCTCGACATTGAATCGCCAAGTGCTGAGCGATTACTTGCACTCAAACTCTGCGTTGATTTTTGATGTGAAGGTAGATGCTGCACCTACAGGCAAAGCGAAGGTTCGTATCGGCTGTGGCCCATCCTGCTATACCGAAGTTGAGCTTACCGATACCTTCAAGGCTATTTCGGGGCAAGGTTGGAAAACTGTTAGAGTCGATTTGGTGCTATTCCCCGATGCCGGTACCGACTTCGGTTTGAAACGCACGCAAGAAGAGTTGTTTGAGTTGGTGCTTGATCCATTTACCCTGGTTGCTGACGATAGTTTGGATTTGGTGTTCTCCAATGTGCGCATTGAAAAACATGCAGGGCAAAACGGCTCTGTGCGCTGGGAATAATAGATAGCTGCAAGCTTTTTAACGTCTGTAAAGCCGCCTAGTGCGGCTTTTTTTATGGGCATTATTTGGGTGTTATTTATGGTGCACAGAGCAAATAATCCGTGAGCATTGTAGGAAATTAAAAATGTTCACATTGAGGGCGCGGTGTTAAGTGGGCGATTTTGACTCACAATTAAAATAGCAATGGCTATAAAAGTGAGTGATTGCATTTAAATGGCGCAATCGAGAAAGTGGTGGTGCATTTTTTTGTAATTAATTGGCGCACATATTTTTCGGTGAATGTTTATTTTTAGCGCGATTTTTTTTGTTGCATCACCAAGTGAGTGCGTTACCAAAATGTGACAAAATTTTTATGGAAAATTATTTGTTTTTATAACGTGTTGATTTATATGAATAAATCCGTAATATTTAAGGTGTTTTTTTTGTTTGGCATAGGCTTTGCTCTAGTGAAAATTACTCGTGCCGATAAAATCTAATTTTTAAAATTAGAGAAAAATGTGATGAGATATTTTCCGCTCAATCGCAAACAATTAGGCAAGTGTGACCATTACTAACGCTAATCTTTGGAGAAAGCCCTATGAAAAAACACACTGCTCATCTTCTTTGCGCCGCCGCAAGTTCATTATTATTAAGTGTTCCTGCTGCACATGCAGAAAAAACATTTACTGAATCGTTACAGGCTGGTAGTTCGGTAAAGTTAAACTTTCGTACTCGTTACGAAGACGTAAGTTGGGATGGTTTAGAGGATTCAGACGCGTTTACTCTGCGGTCGCGTCTGTCCTATCAATCAGGTGCGTGGAATGGATTTGGTTTAACTGCTGAGTTCGATGACGTTACCGAAATCGATAACAAGGTAGATTACAACAACGGTAATGCGATTAACAAAACAACAGCGGTCATTGCAGATCCTGAAGGTACTGAAGTTAATCAGGCGTTTATTTCCTACACCAACTTTAATAACCAAATTAAATATGGTCGCCAAAGAATTATTTTGGATAACGCGCGTTTTGTAGGTAATGTCGGTTGGCGCCAAAACGAGCAGACCTACGATGCAGTCTCTATTAGCAACAAAACCATTCGTTACACCAATATTTTCTATGCCTATCTTAACAATGTTAACCGCGTGTTTGGTGAGCAGAATACAACTAAGGGTGCAACGGCGGGCGATCATGCTCAAGACAGCCATTTGTTGAACGTTAGCTATACAGGTTTTAGTGCAGGCAAGTTAATTGGATACAGCTATTTGTTGGATAACAAATCAGCTGCAGCGCTTTCAACCAACACTTATGGTGTTCGTTGGCAGGGTATAGTCGGTACAGATTTTACATACAACTTAGAATATGCAAAACAATCTGACGCGGCTAAAAATCCGTTAAGTTACGACGTGGACTACATTTTGGCTGAGGGTGCTCTTAAGGTTTCTAAATTCACATTTACGTTGGGTTATGAAAACTTAGGTTCAGACAATGGTATCGCTGGTTTTGCAACTCCGCTCGCGACATTGCATGCCTTCCAAGGTTGGACCGACCGCTTTTTGGCTACTCCGGCAAACGGAATTAAAGATGTTTATTTTAATGTAGGTACGAGTATTGTTGGTGTGAACTTATTGCTCAGCTACCACGATCTTAAGTCTGATGTTAAGAGCATCGACTACGGTACAGAATATGATTTCCAAGCGACTAAAAAGTTTGGCCCAGTGGTTTACACCGCTAAATATTCAACCTACTCGAAAGATGCATTTGGTTCAGATACCACTAAGTTTTGGTTAATGGCTGATTGGAGCTTCTAATTACTTAGTTAATGTTCGTTAAAAAATCCCCCGTTAGTAATAACGGGGGATTTTTATTTGCGGGGTAATCAATTTAATATGGGACTCGTCATCTTCGCGCAGCGGAGATCCAACTCTTTGCTCGCTCCAGCCTGGTAGCACCAATCTGAATTCCCAAGCTAGAGCTTGGAAACTAGCTAAAAGTTCCCCCTTTGAAAAAGGGGGTTAGGGGGATTTAAAGCCGTAAATGCAAATCTCCCCTAACCCCTCTTTTTCAAAGAGGGGGGATTTAATATTATTTATTTTCCGGCGCAGAAACTATTTCCACTTTCGCCTCTGTTTTAGCTTCCGCCTTAGGTGCTTTTGGATGAGTCACAATCTCATCCTCTGCATACCAAAGCCCATGTACGCTTAATTGTTGCCAGCCCCAACGAATCCATTTTATTAAGGAAGCAGCTAACCATAGTGACCACATTAAAATGGCTACCTTGTAACACCACAGTGGCAAAGAAATTATCCATGCGGTGGGGAATTCTGCATCGCTGTGATCTTGATACCAATTAAACCAACCTGAGTAGGAATTGTTACCTGTAATATGCATATCTGGGCTGCCGAGTAATCCTT
>DAOORH010000361.1:0-3880 GCA_035389145.1 Cellvibrio sp. | reverse complement strand
TACGCCAATCATCTGATGATCTCACCCGTATGGCGCGCAGCTACATTGCCACCGGCAACCCGATTTACAAGCAGTATTATCTAAATATTGTTGCGATTGCCGAAGGTCACTTACCACGCCCTAAACATTACACCAATAGTTACTGGGAGCTAGCCGTAGTTGGCAAACAGCTAACGTCCACCGAAGCGCCTATTTCCCTGCTGGCATTATTCCGCGCGAATGGTTTTACTGAGCAAGAGCTGGATGTCTTAAAAGCCTCCAAAATTAGCGCAGATGTTTTAAGTAGCACCGAGCTTGCTGCCATGGCGCTGGTTGAGCAAACAAACTCTGACCTTGAGGCCAACCGGCAAAAGGCATTATCGATGGTGTTTGGCGATGAATACAACCGCGCCAAAGTCAGCATCATGGAGCCCATCAATACGTTTTACCAACTGCAAGATACGCGCACGCTACAGGCGGTACGCCAAGCAGAGCACAAAGCGGCAATTATCCTAGTGGTCTTAATTGGTTTTGGCCTGAGCCTTATGTTTATGTTGTGGCGTATAAACCAATCTGTGCGCATAACCTTGGGTGGCTCGGTCGAAGATATTTACCAAAATATCAAATTAATAGGCACTGGTGATTTCTCCACCCCAATTCACCTCACAGAAGGGAAAGAGAACAGCGTATTAGCTTGGCTTGCTGAAACTCAACGTAATTTGCAGCAGTTGCGCCAAGAGCGCTTGCAAATGGAAAGCGCCAAACAGGCGAGCGACGAGCGCTATCGTGTTTTGTTTAATCACGCACAAATCGGCATCAATGTGTTTAGTGCCGATGCCAATAATTTTCTGATCGATTGCAACCCCTTCATATGCGGCATGCTTGGTTACACAGTGGAAGAACTGCGCCAGCTGCGCCCCGGCGACGTTGTGGCTGATGAAGAGCAAAATGAAATTGCACCTGCGCTCGTACAAATTGCATCTAACCCCAACTATTTCCGCGAATGGATTTTGAAGCGTAAAGATGGCTCTACCTTTCCCACCGAAGTTATAGCCACCCCCCTGCCCGATGGCACTATGATGTCCATGGCCATAGACATTACCGATCGCAAACTTGCCGAAGAGCAATTGCGTCGCAGCGAAGAGAATCTTGCGATTACGCTGCAATCCATTGGCGATGCAGTTATAGCAACGGATACGCACGGCAAGGTTACTCGCATGAACCCCGTTGCAGAACAATTGACGGGATGGCCTCTCCCCGAGGCTCTTGGGCAACCCTTAAATAAGGTTTTCCATATCATTAATGCCGACACCCGCGAGCCCGCGCGCAACCCCGCCGAGCTGGTGATGGAACACGGTAATATTGTTGGCCTTGCCAACCATACCGCGCTTATTGCGCGCAACGGTAAGGAATATCAAATTTCCGACAGCGCAGCGCCTATACGCGATTCTTCTGGCAAGATCGTAGGCGTGGTACTGGTATTCAGCGATGTGACGGAGAAATACAGAACCTTAGCAGCACTACGCGAGAAGGAGTGGCTGCTATCCGAATCACAACGTATCGCAAATATAGGTAGCTGGAGCTTTGACATCCAGAAAAACAAACTCACTTGGTCTGAAGAAACTTACCGGATTTACGGCGTGTCTCCAGACACCTTCGAACCTACTAGAGACTCATTTTTAAGCCTCATTCACCCCAATGACTTACAAGTGATTTTGGAATCCGCTGCCGCGATTGAGGCTGGAAAGCCCACCAAAGATGAGTTTCGCATCATTACTCCAGCAGGTGAGATTCGCCACATAAGTGGCCATGCTGAATTTTTACCGGCCAGCCTCTCCTCGCCTGCACGCATGGTGGGTACAGCCCAAGACGTTACAGCACTAAGACGTGCCGACGAACGCTTCCGCAGCACCTTTAAACTCATTCCAAATCCCTTAACGCTGCAAACCGAAGAGGGCGTTATGTTGGACTGCAGTGATGCGTTTTGCGCCATAACCGGCATGACCCGGGAAGAGATAATCGGCCGCAACACTCAAGAATTGGGAATCTGGGTTAACCCAGACGAGCGTAACGCCATGCGCGAGCAGCTAATCCAACGCGGGCAAGTAGACGATTTTGAATTTCAATTGCGCCAACGCAGTGGCGATATTAAAACCATGCAGATTTCGGCTCGCTATTTAACCAAAGAGCCAGAGCCCATACTACTCGGAGTTGCACACGACATTACCGCACGCAAACACGCTGAACTCGCACTGCAGGAGTCGGCACTCCACACTCAGGCCATTTTAGACAATATGTTCGATGGAGTTATCACCATCAACACCAAGGGCACTATTGAATCTTTCAACCAAGCGGCCAGCCATATTTTTGGTTATCCGCAAGATGAAGTGCTGGGGGGCAATATCACCAAGCTCATGCCCTCGCATTACAAGACCCAGCATGAAAACCACCTCAAGGCTCACGAAGGCAACCTCAATGGGCAAGATCTCAATATCCTGCGCGAAGTAGAAGGCCAGCGCAAAGACGGAGAAGTTTTCCCCATGAGCCTCTCCATCTCCAAAATTTTGCGCTCCGGCAAAACCACCTTCGTCGGCGTGATTCGCGATATTAGCCAGCAGCGACGCGACGAAGAGGAAATTTACCGCCTAGCGTTTTACGATCCGCTCACCAACTTACCCAACCGTCGCTTGCTTTACGACCGCTTACAACAGGCAATTCACACCTC
This sequence comes from Cellvibrio sp., assembly GCA_035389145.1. Classification (GTDB taxonomy): domain Bacteria; phylum Pseudomonadota; class Gammaproteobacteria; order Pseudomonadales; family Cellvibrionaceae; genus Cellvibrio. The sequence goes on along the minus strand of DAOORH010000361.1, from coordinate 1,176 downwards.
TTGCCGCACCGATCAACACGGCGCGCTTATGTTCTTGGATCTCGATCACTTCAAACAACTGAACGACAGCTTGGGGCATGACCTAGGCGATCTTCTTTTACAGCAAGTCGCTTTACGCCTACAAACCTGCGTGCGCGAAGGCGACAGCGTGGCGCGCATGGGTGGTGATGAATTTGTCGTACTGCTTGAAGCTTTAAGTATTTACCCCAACGAAGCGGCATCACAAGCAGAGACAATCGCCCATAAGATTTTGGCATTCCTCGCACAGCCCTATAATCTGCACGAACACACTTATGTCATCACCCCCAGCATTGGCATAGTGGTTTTCCTCCACCAAAAAGAAACCCTAGATGAGCTGCTTAAAAAAGCCGATGTCGCCATGTACCAAGCTAAAACTGCTGGCCGCAACAATGCGCGCTTTTTTGACCCTACTATGCAAGCAGCTGTGTCTGTGCGGGTTGAGCTGGAAAAAAGCATGCGGCTCGCCTTGAAGCAAAAAGAGTTTTTGCTTCATTACCAATTTCAAGTAAATGGCCAAGGCACGCCAACCGGCGTAGAGGCCTTGGTGCGCTGGCTTCACCCAGAGCATGGAATGATCTCACCCGCCTCTTTTATTCCTTTAGCAGAAGAAACGGGAATGATTTTAACGCTTGGTCAATGGGTTCTGGAAACCGCCTGTGAGCAGCTGGTGGATTGGGCAACAATACCCGCAACCTCAACGTGGACTATGGCGGTGAATGTAAGCGTTTCACAATTTGCTCAACCCAACTTTGTCGCCAATGTGGAAAAAGCACTCTTGAAAACTGGCGCTAACCCTCACCTGTTAAAGTTAGAGCTTACCGAAAGTATGTTGGTGAAGGATGTGGAGGATGTCATCGTCAAAATGGTTGAAATTAAAGCACTAGGTGTCACTTTCTCGTTGGATGATTTTGGCACTGGCTATTCATCGCTATCTTATTTAAAACGCCTGCCGCTCGATCAGCTCAAAATCGACCAATCCTTTGTGCGCGATTTATTTACCGATGCCAATGACGCGACTATTGCCCGCACGATTATCGCCTTAGGCCACAGCTTGAGTTTAAGTGTTATTGCTGAGGGAGTAGAGACACTTGAGCAGCGCAATGCGCTGGCAGAAATGGGATGCGATGCCTACCAAGGTTACTATTTTGCAAGACC
>DAOORH010000360.1:0-3887 GCA_035389145.1 Cellvibrio sp. | reverse complement strand
GGGCTGGGCGTGAGCGCACCTACCGCCGATGTCGGCTTAAAAATGCGCCCTATGATGGGCATCGACATGGGCTTCTTGGAATATGGCATGCAATTGGGCAGCGGCACTTGGGATTTCAAACCCAGCCTCACACTCACCGGCCAAAACACGCTTCTGAACACAAGCCTCGCGTGGGGCGCACAAGTGAGCGCTACCCAACGGCTAGAGGATAAAAACGCCTCTGGCTATGCCTTGGGCGACATAGTCCAATCCACCCTCTGGGGAAGTTATGCGCTCAACCGCAGATTATCTGTCTCAGTGCGCGGGCTTTACACAGATCAAGACACCATCAAAGGCGCGTTCAACAACACCCATATCGCCATTGGCGCAGGCGATTACACCCAAAACTACGGCGGCCGCTTCATGGATGTCGGCCTAGGCTTATCGGGCACTATAGACACCGGCTCATTGGCGGGTACACGCTGGGGCGTAGAATGGCTGCAGCCGGTATCCGATAAACCCAATGACTATCAGCTAGAGCGCAAAGGCACCTTGGTGTTTAACTGGGGCATACACCTGTAAATGAGCTCACTCAAGCCGTTTAAGTTTGCCTTTCACGCTATGGGTTCACCCTGTGAAATTCAGCTGTACGCGCGCGATCACGCCAGCGCCCAAGGTATTGCCCAACAAGCCATTGCCGATGCCAACCGCCTTGAGCAGCGCTATTCTCGCTACCGCCCCGACAGCATTTTGTCAGCCATTAATCAGGTGGCCGCGTGGGGCGGCAGCATTCAAGTGGATGAAGAAACCACCAGCCTGCTGAACTACGCCCATGCCTGCTACCAACAGAGCGACGGCCTCTTCGATATTACCTCTGGCCTATTGCGCCAAGCGTGGAATTTCAAAGCCAATCATTTGCCAGAGCAAGGTCACATTGAGCAATTGCTACAGCGAATTGGCTGGCATAAAGTGCGTTGGGATGCACCGACGATTAACTTTCAACCCGGAATGGAGTTGGATTTAGGTGGCATAGTCAAAGAATATGCCGCCGACCGATTAGCCACCCTGTGCTGGAATGCAGGCGCGCACCACGGCTTTATCAATTTGGGCGGCGACATTCGCGTTATAGGCGCCCACCCCGACGGCAGCCCTTGGCGTATTGGTGTTAAACACCCGCGTCAACAAAGCCCAGAAGCGATGCACACGATAGAATTACTCAGCGGCGGCATTGCCAGCAGCGGCGACTACGAACGCTGCCTTACCCTAAACGGTGTCCGCTACGGCCATATCCTCAACCCAAAAACTGGCTGGCCAGTGCAACATATGGCCGCAGTAACAGTGGTTGCCGATTTGTGCGTACTTGCAGGCAGCGCAGCCACCATCGGCATGCTAAAACAAGAAGCAGGGCCAGCATGGTTAGCCGCACTCGGGCTGCGCCATCTTTGGGTGGATATTCATGGCACAGAAGGCGGAACTCTTTGAGAGGGAGCGGAGATCGATGAATACAATTTTAGTGGTCGATGACGATCAGGTTTTTTGTCAGGTGATGCAGCGCGCGCTCATACGGCGTGGGTTTCAGGTGGAAATTTGTTTTAATATTTCCGATGCCGAAAAAGCTGCGCAAAAAACTCTTTTCGGTAAAGCCTTGGTAGATTTAAAAATTGCGCAAGAGTCTGGGTTGTCACTCATACGCAGCCTAAAAACCATTAACCCCGATATTCAAATTATTATGCTCACGGGCTACTCCAGCGTTTCAACCGCCGTTGAAGCCATAAAACTCGGCGCACTCAATTATTTTTGCAAACCGATTGATGTGGACGAAGTGCTAAAAGGTTTTAGCGAAGCGGATTTAATGGAAGAAGAACCCACGCCGATTTCCACACCCAGTTTGGATAGAATTGAGTGGGAACATATTCAAAAAATTCTACAAGACCACCAAGGCAATATTTCCGCCGCCGCCCGCACACTAGGCATGCACAGGCGCACACTGCAACGCAAACTGCAAAAGAAACCGGCGAGCCATTAGTGGCTGATAGATATGGGCTTACTTAAAATCCTCGCTTGCGGGGCGGACCAAATATGCCCCTATTTCGTGTTTTTTTGGGTTATCTCTTTTTCTGCCTCATGCTCTACCAACTTTCCCCTGTAGGCTTTTAGCATGGCGTAAATTTCCAGCGTTGGAAACTCAGCAACAAATTTTCTGTGATATTCAAGTACGCAGGTGTCTTTGGTCATTACCAATTCAGAGACCTCACTACCCCACCACAATTTTGGTATCTTTTCGGTTAATACCGACTCACAACTGCTTATGCCATCATTAATTGAGGAGAGCGACATTTGAGCGACTTCCATAAAAAAAACTCAAGATCGCTATCTTGACTACTAAGATAAGGCGAACCAGTGTTAATTCCAGGTGTGATCGTCCATTCCATAGTTTTTTCTCACTGGGTAATAGGTGCCGGTAATAGAACCATCACTCTTTGTTGTAAATGCAAATCTAATTTCCAGAACTATAGGGAGGCGGAAGAATTAAATTTTAACCACTTTCGCTCTTGCCCTACCCAAAAGCCCAGCTCCACAATTAGCTAAGCTACTTCTTTTTAGCTGCTGACTTGTCAGCTGCTAGTGGGTTTCCCAAGGCTGGTTCTTAGGATTGGCAAGATCACGGCTGCCGTGCATCACAGCAAGCATAAGCACGCGGTGTGGGTCTACGCGGTACATAACACGATACGATTGCACGATGATTTCACGAATCGTTTTGTCGTCTGCTTCGGGAACTTCTCGGCCGCTGAGCGGAAAATCAATTAAGCGTTCAGCTGTTGTAAACACCAAATCAATAAACTCTCTCGCATAGAATGGAGAATCTTTGCCAATGTAATGTTTTATATCTTCTAAATCATCCAGTGCAAGATCAGACCAATCAACGATCATTGCCTAATAACCTTTTTTTAGCCTCTTCGTGCGATGTAACTTTGCCTTCACTAACGGCTTTTAAAGAGCGCTCTAGCTTTTGACGCACATACAATGTGTACATCACGTCATCCCATGTGGCTTGTTCAGGCAAATGGTCAATTAGTTCATGAGCGGACTGCTTTATCGATTGCATAGTCTGTTCTCTCTTAGCTGGCGTTACGGAGTTGTTCTACGGGGACTTCCATAGTGTGTTTGACAATCATGGCGCATAGTATTTAAGACAGCTTCTTTCTAGTCGGCATTATGGCTTTTAAATCAGCTTGCGCAAGCTGTGTCCAAATTACCACTGTTCAAGCTCACGCAATAACTCTTCGCTGCTAATGCCTTGGCCTTGCTCCGCTTGCTCTAAACCTTGGTGGATTTTTTTAACCACAAAAAGGCGGTAGAGAATATCGTCAAAGTTCACTGTATCCGGCAAGTGATTGATTGCATCAATCGCCTCTTGTTTAGCGGTTTGTAGGGACATAGGCTTCCCCTTAGTTGCACCCTCTACCCGAAAGCCTAGCTTAGCCCTGTATGGCAGGTCAATTTATAATGTTGGGGGCAGCGAAGGAAGGCACTCACCTAAGCTCGTTGCCATTTTTAAGCAACGCTTTGGCGTGGCAACCGAATTGTGGTGATAGTGCCCCGCGGCTTGTTAGGCAATTGCTCGACACTGCCGCCGTAGCGCTTGATGGTGGTGTGCGATAGCAACATCCCAATACCTAGACCCGATGCTTTTGTACTGACAGTTTCTTTGCCCAAGATGCTCGACACATCATCTGCAATGCCCTCGCCTTGATCTACAATTTGCCACGATAAATCCTGCTGATCTAATTGAATTTCAACGCGAACATTCTCTGGGCTTGCATCTGCTGCGTTGTTTAATAAATTGATAATTGCGTGATCAAGGCGCGAATCATAGGCGATAAGTTGCTGCTCAATATTCTCAGAAA
>DAOORH010000359.1:0-3902 GCA_035389145.1 Cellvibrio sp. | reverse complement strand
GACGCCTTCGAAAAAGCCAATCCAAATCATAATGGCAATAACAGCCACAACCAGAATAATCAGGCGAGCTAAATCATGCCGTACCAAATTGATGTTGAAGTGAACAGCTCCAGCACAAAAATTCCCAGCATCGAAAACATTGAAATCTGGATTCGTGCAGCGCTCCAAAGCGATGAACTAAACCAAGCTGAAGTCAGTGTGTATATTGTGGATGAAGCCGAAAGCCAAGAGCTGAATGCGCAATATCGCGGTAAAGATAAACCTACCAATGTGCTCTCCTTCCCTGCGGACATTCCCGATGAAGTAGGTGTGCCTTTGTTAGGTGATTTAGTGATTTGCGCTCCTGTTGTTGAACGCGAAGCTCAAGAGCAAGGCAAAACCTTAGATGCACATTGGGCGCATATGCTAGTACACGGCACGCTGCATTTACTCGGTTATGATCACGTTGAAGATGATGAAGCCGATGTTATGGAAGCCTTGGAAACGCGATTGATTACACAGTTGAATTTCCCTGCTCCCTATATAGAAATAACCGAAAGTTAATTCGTACATACCCCTTGTTCCATACGGACATATTTTTTTAAATCAGGTAGACCTAAAATGTCGGAAGACTACAGCAGTCAAACAGATAGACACGAAAAATCCTGGCTGGATAAATTACTGCACGCCTTTAGCGATGAACCGCGTTCACGCGATGAATTATTGGAAATCATTAAAGACGCTGCCGACAACAAATTGCTTGACCAAGATGCGCTCAGCATTATTGAAGGCGCGCTTGATGTTTCGTCTCTACAAGCTCGCGAAATCATGGTGCCGCGCTCGCAAATTACCGCGATTCGTATGGAGGATTCTCCCCAAGATTTTTTACCGCAAGTGATTGAATCTGGCCACTCGCGCTTTCCGGTTATTGGCGAAAGCTTGGATGACATTAAAGGTATCTTGCTCGCCAAAGATTTACTGCCACTCGCACTCAATGGCACCGAAAATTTTAATTTGGAAAGTATTTTACGCCCCGCGAATATTGTGCCGGAAAGCAAACGCGTGAACGTACTGCTACGCGAGTTCCGCGAAAACCGCTACCACATGGCCTTGGTGATGGACGAATACGGCGGCATTTCTGGTCTACTCACCATTGAGGATATTCTGGAGGAAATTGTCGGCGAAATTGAAGATGAAACCGACGATGAAGAGAGCGATACTTATATCAAACGTATGAGCGATACCGATTTTATTATCAAAGCGCTGACACCTATTGAAGAGTTTAACGAGCACTTTAAAGCAGAGTTGAGCGAAGAGGATTTCGATACTATCGGCGGCATATTAATGCAAGAGTTTGGTCATATCCCCAAGCGCAACGAAGTGGCTGTCATTGAAAACTTTCAATTCCGCGTACTCTATTCCGACAATCGCCAAATTCATTTATTGCGTTTGACGGTTTTGTAAAACCCTTCTTATGAGACAACCCAACCTTATCCAACGCCTAAACCAACTACCCAACTGGCTGCAGCTCACAATCGCCTTGATTGCAGGCTGTTTAGTTCCGCTAAGCTTTGCACCATTTAATATCTGGCCATTCGGTATATTGGCTCTTACTATTTTCGCATTGCTCATCAACGAGCAATCAGCGAAAGCTGCATGGTGGCGCTCTTGGTGTTTTGGTATAGGCATGTATGGCGTTGGTGTGTCGTGGGTATACGTTAGCATCAGCGGTTTTGGTGGCGCATCTATGCCACTGGCTGCTTTCCTTGTCATGGTTTTTGTACTTTTTATGGCTGCGGTTTTTAGCCTACCCTTCTCTATTTTTGGGCGCTGGTTTAGTCGCCACCCATTCAGTTTATTGATCGCATTCCCAGCAACATGGCTGCTGGGTGAGTGGCTGCGCACTTGGCTGTTTACTGGCTTCCCTTGGTTATTTATTGGCAATGCAGATTTAACCAACTGGCTTTCCGGTTGGGCGCCGGTTATAGGTGTAATGGGGTTGAGTTTATTCAGTGCATTCACCGCAGCTGTGTTCGCCCACTTTCTTTTTAAGCCACGTAAATCTCGCCAATTAATTCTAGGCAGCTGTGCGATTATTTCTATTTGGGGTGCAGGCTTTGCGTTGCAAAAAACTGAATGGACGCAAATCTCTAAAACCCCCACTAGCATTGCGATTGTGCAGCCTAATATTGATCAAGATGATAAATGGCAAGCAGATTACCGCGAAACCACAATGGATTTATTGCGCACAAAAACCGAACCGCTGTGGGGGCACAAAATTATTATTTGGCCTGAAGCCGCTATTACAGAAGTTTACAGCCAAGCCCTCCCCTTTCTTAATGAGATGAACCGCAAAGCGGCAGATGCGGAATCAGGTTTAGTTACTGGGATTATTTTTGATGTTCAAGAAAAACAACTTTATTACAATTCCATCGCGACTTTCGGCAAAGCCATAGGCATTCACCACAAACGCCGTTTGGTGCCCTTTGGTGAATATGTGCCCATTGAAGCGCTGCGTAATTTAATTGAGTTTTTTAATTTACCGACATCCATTATCAACCTAGGGCCAAATGAGCAATACGGTTTAAAAATAGATGAACTCATGATTTCACCTTCCATTTGTTATGAGGTTGCCTTCCCGGATTTAATCGCACAAAATGCTGTGAATTCGCAGCTATTAATATCGGTAAGCAACTTAGGTTGGTTTGGTGATTCACTTGGCCGCCATCAGTTTATGCAAATGGCGCAAATGCGCGCGCTTGAAACACAACGCTATTACGCCTACAGCACTAACAATGGCCCCAGCGCTATTTTTGATCGCAAAGGTAAAATTACTGCGCAGACAAATGCCTTTGAGCAAACCAGTTTAAGCAGTGAAGTTTTCGCCGTAGAGGGTTCAACACCCTTTATGCGTTTTGGCAGCTTACCTTTGGTTGCAATAAGTATTTTAGGATTAGTATTACTGCGTTTTTTTGGCAAAAAAAATCCAAGCTAGTAAGCTTGGATTTTTCACATCACAACTGCGATTAAGCAGAAGCGACTTGCAAACCGCCTTGAATATTCAACAGCGTTAAAAATTGATTATGTTGGCTGTTCGAGCTAATGGCTTCACAGCGCGCAGACAAAGGCGAATTACCTACCCACTCAAAACGCCAGCGCCAAAATTGTGGATTGGCCACATCACCGCGCAACTCAACCATCTCAAAACGGCGTGCATCCAACTTAAATAACTCACGTAACTGAAACGCAAAATGCTCGGCATTTTTAGCCACAAGGCTAGAGGCCTGTTGCGCAAGCGCAGCAACAAATACATATTCACGCCCAAAGGCTTGGCTGTGTGAAACTGCGAGCTCCAAGGCTTGGCCTAAGCGATTAGCTAACGAATAGTTAGTAAATGAACTTGGTAATGCAGCATTTGATAATGTCATGGGTATTCCTTCTTGTTATGGTTCTAACTCACAGACAACTACCGCCCATTAAAATTCCCTACACTTTTTAAATATCCGCAAAATCACTGCGGCAGTGTAAACAATCCAGTCAGTTGGCTGCGCGGGCGGCAGTCTACGTGGAATTTATGACACTTCAAATCTATTTTTGCGGCCGTTCTGTTTTAGTCTAAAAAAATTGATGGTGTTCAAAGCTTGAACAGAAAAAGAGGAAATTGTGTTTCTTTTAGTGGCTATTTGGGAAATATTAGGTAACAAATTCTCCTTACTTATTACCTAACCTTTTACTTAGCTTGTTACCTGACAGTTGATGAATGATAAATCGGATATTTACAGAATATCGCTAGCATCCAAAAACTGTACTACACCACTATTGTTCGGCACAAAACTTTCAACCGTGGCACAGGCATCAGCCTCCGGTTCGGCAGCGGCATTTTTATCAATTTGCAAATCGGTAAAGTTAAACAGCGCAGTGTC
>DAOORH010000358.1:0-3903 GCA_035389145.1 Cellvibrio sp. | reverse complement strand
GCCTCAATTCTTGAGCTACAACATTCAATCTTAGCGAGCTCTTCTCTCGCGATTATTGCAACAGATACGACGGGTTTGATTACAGTTTTTAACCCTGCTGCTGAAAAATTATTGGGTTACAGCGCTGAAGAAATGATTGGTCTTAAAACCCCTGCTGTTTTTCACGATGTCGATGAAGTAGTGCAGCGAGCAAAAGAGTTCTCAGCGGAATTGGGTGAGTTGGTTACCCCCGGTTTTGATGTATTCGTAATTAAATCCCGCTATAACTTGCCCAATGAATATGAATCGACCTACATACACAAGGATCAATCACGAATCCCCGTTTTGTTATCAGTCACTGCATTACGCGACACCACAGGAAGTATCACCGGCTACTTGGGAATGGCAAGTGATATCTCGCAACGATTGTTATACAAAAATAGCCTGATCGAGGCAAAAATTGCGGCTGATTTAGCGAACAATGCCAAATCCTTATTTCTGGCGAATATGAGCCATGAAATACGTACCCCCATGAATGGTGTGCTTGGAATGCTGGAGTTGGTACAGCGCACACCATTAACTGCACAACAAAGTGACTACATAAAAAAGGCTAGCAGTGCTGCCAAGTCATTGCTCGGCATACTGAATGACATTTTGGATTTTTCAAAAATATCGGCCGGGAAAATGACCTTGGACCCCATTGAGTTTGATGTGGAGGAAATGCTGGCAGAACTAGGCCATATTCTCGCGGGTAATCTGCACGGAAAGCCAGTCGAAATTGTCATGGACAGGGATTTACATCTGCCAGATAGGTTATTTGCTGATAAGTTGCGCTTACTGCAAGTACTTATTAACTTGGCTGGTAATGCACTTAAATTCACCGAAATGGGCCATGTGATTGTTCGTTTGTCGCTGCTGAAAATAGATGAAAAAGTGGTAGACCTGCGGATTGAAGTAAAGGATACCGGCATTGGCATGACGCCAGAGCAACAAGCCCATCTGTTTGAAAGTTTTACGCAGGCAGAGGTATCTACCACTCGTCGTTACGGTGGTACTGGTTTGGGGCTTGCGATCTGCAAACGTTTGCTGGAGTTGATGGGAAGTGAACTCAACCTGGAAAGTATCCCCAATGTTGGCAGCCGTTTTTATTTTGATTTGACACTGGCTTACAGCAACAGAGTTGCGGTGGAAGATGCAGAACTGCACAAGCATGTTCTACAACACAAAGTGTTGGTGGTAGATGACAGCGCCTTAATGGCGGATATGTTACATCACGGCTTGTCAGAAAAAGGTTGGCGAGTAGTAAAAGTGAATTCTGCATTTGAGGCGTTCACTGCAATAGAAAATGCGGCCGCTGCATCCGATCCATTTGATGTGGTATTGATGGACTGGAATATGCCAGGCATGGATGGTTTTGAAGCAAGCAAAAAGATACGCTCCTCAAAAACCCACTCGATTGTGCCGCACATCATTATGATCACGGCGCATGAAAAGGCATTGTTTAATCAAGTCGAAAATTCCGGTGAAAAACCCTTTGATGAGTTACTCGTAAAACCTGTAACCATCACCCATGTAGATAAAACCTTATTAACCTGCCTGCATGGCAATTCCGCCACCAATCAACGTGAGGCGCCAGAAGAATCTACCAAACAGCAGCTCGCTGGTATTAGGTTATTAATTGTTGAAGACAATGAGCTCAATCGGCAAGTGGCATTCGAATTGCTCACCCTGGCAGGGGCCGAGGTGGACATGGCAATTTGCGGAATGGACGGTGTTGCCAAAGCCTTGCACGCGCAAAAGCCCTACCACGTGATATTAATGGATATTCAAATGCCGGATATCGATGGACTGGAAGCAACACGGCGCATTCGCACCCAGGAAAACTCTTCCCATATTCCCATAGTCGCGATGACAGCTAACGCAAGCGAAAGTGACCGCAAAGCATGCCTGGATGCAGGAATGAATGACCATGTCGCCAAACCATTTGATATGAGTAAATTGGTACCGCTAATCCGATATTACAGTGGAATGGCTGAGCAAAAAGAAAATACCCCGGCGGAGCTTTCTGATAACTCTACTATTCACGCAGAATCAATCGTGGAAGCAGTGAATAATGATTTATTAATAGAACCTGCCAATGTCATTCTGAACCGCTTTAGTGGCAATCGGGAGCTGGCCGCTCGCATGCGTGATCGCTTTGGCAATGAAGTGAATGGGTTGATTCAAAAATTGGACGAGGCTGTCAGGAGCCAACATCTTGCTGAATTTACATCGGTATCTCATTCATTAAAAGGTGTAGCTGCCACATTAGGAGCCATTCGCTTGGCGAAAGAGGCATCTGGCTTTGAAGCGGCAGGGCGCAAAGGTCAATGGCCTTCAAAAGAATCCATTGCTGAATTACATGAGTTGGTAAAGCAAAGCGTGACCGCACTTAACGAACTGAATTTTAACGATGAAGTTGTGAAACAAAAAATTACGCTATCGCCAAGCCAGTTAACATCACTACTTGATGAAATTCAGCTATTCCTGCAGGACGATAATATGAATGCGATGCCCTTAGCAGAAACGCTTATGGCTAACTACGGTTCATATCCTGATGTTAAAACGCTCTATGAGCAGGTCGAGTCGTTAAACTTTTCCGAAGCATTAGGCATTTTGCCGCGAGTCAAAGAGGTATTGTTAAATGGAGAAGCTTGATGCTGTGCATGAGAATGCGAGCGACGTATTACTAACACAATCAGAAAAACCAAAATTGCTGGTAGTTGATGATCAAGCGGTTAACGTTCGGCTTATTTACGAATTATTTCAGTCTGAGTTTGATGTGTACATGGCAACTAACGGTCAGGCTGGGCTTGTCAAAGCAAAGCAATTATATCCCGACATCATTCTGCTCGATGTGGTGATGCCAGGGCTCTCTGGCTATGATGTGTGTCAAGAGCTAAAAGCTGATCCAGAACTCAAAAGTATTCCGGTTATTTTTATTACAGGGCAATTCAATGAGGATGACGAGGTGCGCGGTTTTGAGATGGGTGCCGTGGACTTTATTCACAAACCAATTAACCCTGTGATCACGCGCGCAAGGGTAAAAACTCACGTTCAACACAAATTACAGAATGATGTTTTGCGCAATATTGCTTTATTGGATGGCTTAACCGGTATCGCTAATAGGCGCCGATTTGATACAGAATTTAATCGCATGTGGCGACATTGTGCCCGTGAAAACCAGTTTTTATCCTTAGTGATTATCGATATCGACTTTTTTAAACAATACAATGATCATTATGGGCACCACGAGGGGGACGCCGTATTACGCGATGTGGCGCACTGTATAAAATCAGCCATTGGCCGCCCCCAGGATCTTGCTGCCAGAGTGGGCGGTGAAGAATTTGCACTCCTGCTACCAAACACCCCTCTACAAAATACGTTCACGATTCTTGATCGCCTACTGAGCAAGATAAAAATGCTCGACATGGCCCATGAGAAGTCCCCATTAGGTAGGCTCTCCATCAGTGCCGGATGTTCAAGCATCGTTCCTGGTGATGTGCAAATGTTAAATGAGCTGTATCAGCAAGCCGATACCGCCCTCTACCGCGCCAAGCAGCAAGGCAGAAATCAATATCAACTATTTCAGGAGTGAGCATGCGCATTAATAGGAATGCTTTTTTCGTGCTCCTTGCAATATCTCTGCTTTCACCATTGGCTTGGGCCGGTGGCAAGAATACATCAGCCGGGTTTATCGATCTCAATGTGTATGGTTATCTGTCAGATATTGATGCTGATTCAGTGGTTACTATCAATACAGCGGCAAGCTTGCCAAACCGTTTTTCTTACTTCAGTTTAACCAATCTCATTAATCAGCCTAATAAAGATGAATTAGCAGATTCAACTGCCTACTACACCGAGCAAAATATTCGTTGGCAAATA
>DAOORH010000357.1:0-3918 GCA_035389145.1 Cellvibrio sp. | reverse complement strand
GCTCTAGCGTGATCGACTATGCATGGTTAGCGATTGTTATTTACTCTTGGGTTGCGATTCCAATTTATCAGCGCATGCTCAACAAAGAGATACAGCAATTTTCATTTAGGTCGGATTATTAATAGATGCTTATGAAAATGAATTTTACATCTCTTATAAATTGCTTATTCACTGGCATAGTGATTTTTGCAAGCTTGATTCAACTGTGCGTTGCGCATGAAGTAGATGATCTCAAAGTACTGGCCAAGCAAGGCGACTTAATGGCCATGTTTAAACTGGGCGCGCTTTATTACCACGGCAAGAATGTACCCTTAGATGCGAAGCAGGTAGTGACTTACTACACAAAAACTGCAAATAGTGGCGATGCAAAAGCGCAGTTCAACTTTGGTATTATTTACTCTGAAGGTAAGCTTGTCCCACAAGATTATGCACAAGCGATTCTTTGGTACACCAAGGCCGCTAATCAGGGCGATGTAAATGCGCAATTTAATTTAGGCCTTATGTATCACTTAGGCAAAGGCACAGCTAAAAATTCTCAACAAGCGCTTCATTGGTATACCAAAGCGGCGAACCAAGGTGAAGTAAAGGCACAATTTAATCTGGGCAATTTATATTACAACGGCGAAAACATTCCCCAAGACTATGCCCAAGCTATTTACTGGTACACTAAGGCCGCATTGCAAGGTGACGCACGAGCACAAGCTTATCTTGGCTTTTCCTATTACAGCGGACAAGGCGTTGCGCAGGACTACACACTTGCACTTGAGTGGTATAGAAAATCTGCCCAACAGAATAATAAAGCGGCGCAGATGGGTATTGGCTATATGTCGGCTCATGGCAGTGGGATAACCCAGTCTTACGTGGTATCGCTTGCCGCTTTTAATGCTGCTGAACTAGAAGGCAGTGCAGCAGATCAAGAAAAACTCATAAAGCGAATGTCTCCTAGCGATATTGAAGCCGCAAAATTGCTTACCGCTGAGATGATTAAGCCCAATAATTTTATTAAAGCGCTGGATGATTATTTAGCGAAAGTAAATCCCTAATAACTAGACAAGCTGTTATTTCAATGCACATCGTTTAAGGACGCTATACATGTCTTTACAAGATCCAGAATTCGATCAATTTAAACGTGCTTTTAAAGCAGAAAATTTCGACTCCGCACTGCAGAGTTTAAAAAGACTCCTTGCAAGGTACCCACAATCATTTGCATTGCGTTGGCATCATGTCAGAGTTTTAGAAAAACTAGAACGATTTGCTGAAGCGCGCGTTGCTTTAAACAAAGTTATAGAGTTGCGCGATAACTTTGTGCCTGCATTAATTATGCAAGTGCAATTGGATTTTCATGAGTATGAACGCAATGCCGAAGAAGATGAATTTGATGCAGAACCAATACAAAAGCAGCAGGCACGTTTTGATGCTATTGAAGAACGCTTATTCAAAATTTTAAGTATTGACCCCAATGCGGTCGATGCCTTGCACATGTTATCTGGCCTTTTACGTGGCCATGAAGGAAACATGCATTTGGCAAAGGCAGATCAACTTTTAAACCGCGCCATTAGCTTGGCACCTAAACGTGTGGATTTACTAGAAGATCGCGCAAACAGTTTTTTGGCGCGCGCTATTGATCAAGATGAAGATAGTAATAACGCAGAGAATGTAGTTACCACCTTTTCGGGCATGCGCTATTCACGCAATATTTTGGAACAAGCATTGGCCGATTTTGAAACATGTTATGCGCTCAGCCATCAACATCGTTACGGTTTAAGAGTAGGATCAATCCTGCATGATTTAGGCCGTTTTGATGAAGCCCTAGCAACTTACGATAATGTACTTGCACATGTACCCGAAGACGATCCTTATCGCCCCTTTATTGTTGAGCGTCGCGCACGTTCGGAAAATAATGGCGGTGGCGAACGTGAGCAAATGGCAAAAATGCTGGAAGCCGCTGTTGCTAAAGACGGCAAAGATCGCGGTTTAGATGAAGATAATATTGCACACGCAATGTTAAGCGCTGCGAATGCCGTGCGCGCGGGGAAATCCGTAAACGATGCCCTTGAAACACGTTTGTCAGATGACCCCGACGACATTATGGCAACCAGTATTGCCGTACAAATTATTAATGTCGCCAATGAACCCAAGCCCGAATTAGTAGCCGTTGACCCTAAACATTACCCGCTCTATCAACAAAAATTTATTGCTCAATGCAAAGACGCATTGAGCAATCTCGGTTTGCGCCATGTGTGTGATGCTGAAGCGAAAGGCATGCAATTGATGTTGGGTCAAAGCGTACTCTTGAGTTTTTTTGCCGATGAATTTGGTGAAACTGGCATAGCCTGTTTTAGCATGAAACCAAAGCAACCTAACCTGATTGGGTTTCTGTATTTGTTCTTCACCTTGAAATGGAAAGTGCTGGCCGCAACACGAAAGACAACTAAGATGGTGGAGTGCGTAAGCCAATTTACTAATGGCGATCATCTCAGCACACAATATGAAAGTGTATCGCCGTTTGAATATGGCCCGCCGATTTATATTGAAAAATTACCTGCTAATGCATCAGCTGCAGAACTTGTCACATTACATTTGCAACGCCTTGAAGAATACAAAGCCGAGTATCCCATCGCCAAAGCTATGCGCGCAGTAGATCTTGAAAGCATGGAAGAGCGCTGGGTACGAGGCCAAGCGGTTAAACGCAACTACCGCGCTCAATTAGGTTATGTCACCGATACTGAATTGCAAAAATTGCTCGGCGCTTTTTACGATAAATTTGCGGCAAAAGTGCGCGCAAAAATTAAAGTTCTTGCGGCAGATTTGTAGTGAATTTTATTTTTTATCAAGGAGTGATTTTTTCACGATGATTGTGCATGCGCTTAACCAATCGCTCTAGATATCTGCTGCTCTCTGCGCTCGCAATAGCCATCATCTTGATGGCTATTCGTTTATGGCCGCGCCCATCGCTCGCACAACAAATTCCCAGCTCTCAAGTATTTTTGGCCGAGAACGGCGAGCTGCTACGTTTAACTTTGGCAGACGATCACCAGTATCGCGTATGGACGCCACTCAAAGATATTTCCCCACAACTCACCAAAGCCGTGTTGCTCTACGAAGACCGCTGGTTCTACTGGCACCCCGGTGTTAACCCGCAAGCGCTAATACGCGCGGCATTTCGCACCTATAGCGGCGGCCAACAACAGGGTGGCTCAACAGTGAGCATGCAGTTGGCGCGATTGTTTTATGGGCTGAATACCAAATCTCCCAGCGGCAAAGTGCGGCAAATAGGTTTGGCGGTATGGTTGGAATTGCGCTACAGCAAGCGGGATATTTTAGAAGCCTATTTAAACCTCACGCCCTACGGCAGCAATGTGCAGGGCGCGGGCGCGGCGAGTTTGATTTACTTTGGCAAAACTGCGAATCAACTCAGTATTGCCGAAGCGCTTACCTTGGCGGTGATTCCGCAACAGCCGAACCGCCGCGCAGGCTCCAAAGCTTTGTTGTCATCCATAGATGCGCCCAAGCAGCGCTTGTTGAAACGTTGGTTAGAGCATTATCCCTTGGATGAAACCCAAGCGCGGCTAGCCAATTTGCCCGTACATTTTCAACGCATGCAAGACCTGCCGTTTCGCGCCCCGCACTTTGTGGATATGTTGCTGCAGCAGAGCACCCTGCTTAGCGGCAGCGAAAATAGCCCAGCACACGGCAGTGAAAACAAACAGATACGCACTAGCATCAACCTGAATTTACAAACCCTGATCGAGCGCCAAACGCGGCAGTATTTGCAGGAGGTGAGCAACAAAGGCATCAAAAACGCGGCCGCTTTGTTGATCGACCCCAACACCGTGGAAGTCAAAGCGTGGTTGGGCTCCGCTGATTATTTTAATGTGGCGATTGAAGGCCAAGTGAACGGCGTGGTGGCCAAACGCT
>DAOORH010000356.1:0-3926 GCA_035389145.1 Cellvibrio sp. | reverse complement strand
CTACACAACTACTGGCAAAGAACGCTAAATAAAATTCGCAAAAATTTAGGCTGCAGGTGCGTTAACCAATGGAGAACTCACCTGCAGCCTAAATATCATTAAAGCTTACAGCGTTTTAATATATTCAATTAAATCCCAACGCTCCTGCTCACTCAGTTTATCCTTGCCATCTTTACCCGTGCCGTATTCGTGGCCACTATTATGGTTGCCAAGCGGCTCCACTATAAATCGACGCTTATCATTGGGGTCAGATTTATTGCAACCATCGGTATTAAAACCAACATTGACCGGATTAAATTCGCGATTCCCGACACAGAACTCTGTGGGGCGCTCTTCTGCCGGTGAAACTAGACTCCACAAATCAGGTACAGAACCATTGTGCAAGTAGGGTGCGGTTGCCCAAATGCCATTCAATGAGCGCGCTTTATAAGCTAATAGCGACTGATAGGGGCTGGCGGTGGTATCGGGTTGATAATTGCCAGATTTTACACTGGGCTTGATCTCATTATCAAAAAAGGATTTACCTAACATGTAAGCCCAATCGGCAAAACGACGTAAGGCCCACTTATCTGCATCGGGCGTTGCCACTGCACCTTTAGTTGCTGCAGTCAGTACCTGAACAACCGGGGCACGCTTTTGAATGACTACGTCACCAACATCTGTTGATTGATAAACTGACTCAAAATTACCTGCATAACCCGTGTAGCTCACGCTGTTAAGCGCCATAGTGGGATCTGTGCCCAAGGTATTGATACCAGTCATATTCGCAACCACTAAACGATCCCACGCATTGCGATCAATAACTTGATGACAAGAACCACAGTATTCGTTGTAGACCAATTGTCCGCGACTCGCTTTATCTTGATCAATCTTACCTAAAACCGCTTCTGGCCATTCTGGCGATTTTAAACCCTTAAGGTGCGATTCCAAACGCGATAAATTGGTCAGGTCAATAGAGGATTTAAAGTCGATGGTTTTCTTCTTGTTTTTCTCGCCCGTTAAATACGCAGACAAACTGAAACCTTTGTCGCGCGTAGACCAATCCAAAATGCCAAATACCCCAATCACTTCGCCAGTATTGCGCCCTAGTGGCCCTACACCCGCATTAGCGGCTAAACCATTCCACTGTACATAATCGGAGTGCGAAATGTCCCACAAGAAGGGATAGCTCACCGGCGCGCTCGGCTCGTTGAAGATGGCACTACGAACACGCAGCAAGTCGCGCTGAGCCAAGCCTGGTAAGTTGCCCTCTTTGCTCATCAAACGCTGAGTAATTAGCGCAAATTGAGTATCACCGATAATAGTGTCATCGATATCTTTCAAAACGGCATCGACTTGCGGCTCAGTGAGCAGGCGGCTTTCATCTGGACTAGTTACGCCCAAGAGTGCGAGTTTTAATTGCTCTTTATTAATCACGTGTTGCAATACACGATTGTAGATACGGCCAAAGGCATCCAAACGCGCATAACCATAATCCAAATGACTGTGGTTAACCGTGTTATACAGAATGATAGTGTTGGTCCATTTGGCTAAATCTTTGGTGACTTCATCGGCACTGGAATAGCTGTTATCCCGCGCCAAAACAGCCTGCACAAAACGGTCGCGCTTTTGTGCATCGGCTTGGGTCGCTTTCATCGCCTTTTCAAGTGCAGTGAGAAAACCAACCATATCTGCCATGGCTGGGCCGCCATCAATACGCAGTGCTTGGCCTTTGTAGTTCACCTGACCGGTATGACAAGCTGCGCAGGTGTAACCTACGTAATCTTTATCTTGATAACTTTCTTTAACGAAACCAACGGCCAGGCCATCGGGGTTAAAGAAGGTGGGCTTTTGCGGTAGGTAGCGGAAGTTATCCATAACCGTGTTAGCGCGCAACAGCTCGGTTGATTCAGCTTGCTCCAGCGCTAAAAAGAAATCGTAGGGGATTAAACCTGAACCTTGGGTTGTGTTGTAGAACCACAAACTCTCAGACTCACTCCAACCCTGATCGAGATATTTCGGTGTCGCATAATTTTCGCCAGTGGGGCTATTGCTAATCGCCACAGCGCCGCGATCTGGATCATCATCCCAACTTTGATAAATTTTACCTGCTGCAAAAATCAGCGCCACAATAATGGCAAGAAATAACGCAAGTTTAATGAGAGTACGGCGGTTGCGATAAATAAATGAAGATAAAGCACTAAATGGCTTTGTAATAAACATGGTGGACTCCTGAGAAATTCCCGTTTACTGATAACTCGTTAATTAAAGGCACTGGTTTTTATTAAAAGTATGGGTGCGTTATTCACTTCCATGTAGACCGTTGCTATCGGCCACTGAGTAAACCTTGCGGTTGCTCTGCATAATAACCAGCTGAGTCTATGCAAACCAGAGTTTCAGACACATTTGCAGAGTTTTATGGCTATTATTGGCATAGCTTTTATTGAAACTATCTCAATTGAGTAAATACGTGGGAAAACTGCGTAAAATTGAGTGCATTGGTTGCATCTATGGATTCATCCGATTAGTGTAGCCGCTATCATTTTTTAATTGGCAGCCTTACTCTTATCGCTTGTCATATGATTAATTTGCTTGAGGATCGCACCATGAAAAAATTATCACTTCTGTTAATTGCCCTAACCGCTGCAACCAGTGGTTGCACTTGGGTAAAAGTGTCAGAGCAAGCGAGTAATGTTGCCGTTGCTAATGCTGCTAATGTACGTGGCTGTAAACAAATGAGTGAAATTAGCGTCAGTGTGCCCAACAAAGTCGGCTTTATTCAGCGTGACGCCGATAAAGTGGCAACTGAATTAGCGACTATGGCACGCAATGAAGCAGCAGGTGATGGAGGCGATACTGTTGTTCCTAGTTCTGGTATAGAAAATGGCCGCCAAAGCTTTAACGTCTACAAATGCAGCAAAAAATAACGCCCTTACCCTAGCGTTCAACATACTAAATTTTGCGGTCATGGTTTTGTTTGCTAAGGTTAATTAAACCTTGTCCTTTTGCTGTCATATTTGTGCCATATTCTGCTGTTCATTTGCTTTAAACACTGAGGTTTACTGTGTCCAGCGCTTACTTCAATCGCGAGCTTAGCTTGCTTGAATTCAACAAACGTGTGCTCTATCAGGCTTACAACAAGTCTTTGCCGCTTATGGAGCGGCTGCGTTTTCTGTGTATTTTCTCAACCAATCTTGATGAGTTTTTTGAGGTTCGCGTCGGCGGTTTAGTCGAACGCCTTGAGCTGCCCACAAAAAGTCCGCTCGGCCCTGATGGCCTCACCGAAATTCAAACGCTCGAGCAAATTTCAGATCGAGCCCACCTTTTGGTAGAAGAACAATACAAGATTCTCAACGGCGAAATTTTGCCGCAATTACGCGATGCTGGAATTCGCGTTCTGCGCCGTGATGAGTGGACGCCGGAACAAATCCAGTATTTGAAAAATTATTTTATTTCCGATGTATTGCCCGTACTCAGTCCCATAGGTTTAGACCCTGCGCATCCTTTTCCGCGCATTTTAAATAAGAGTTTAAATTTTATTGTAAAACTCGATGGTAAGGATGCTTTTGGTCGTAATTCAGGGCGCGCCATTGTACAAGTACCGCGCTCGCTGTCGCACATCATTGAATTACCGATTGAACTCACCACCCAGTGCCGCGAGTTTGTTTTTATCTCCTCCATTATTCATTTTTTTATGGCAGAAATTTTTGTCGGTATGACCGTCATTGATAGCTATCAATTCCGGTTAACGCGTAACTCAGATATTTTTCTGGATGAAGAAGAAACAGAAGATTTATTGCGTGCAGTACAAGGTGAACTCGCACAACGTCAATACGGCGATGAAGTTCGTTTGGAAATTTCTGATACTTGCCCAACTGAGTTAATTGATTTCTTATTGCAGCGCTGCGAAATTAAAGAGCGTGATCTCTACAATATTAATGGCCCAG